>JBGQCW010000115.1:0-6436 GCA_041495565.1 Candidatus Acidiferrum sp. | reverse complement strand
CCATAGCACCACTGCCGAAAGGGCCGCAATCCACAGATAAAATCGTGCGGAGGTTTCCGTGAGCGTGCTGAGCAAGTGGTCTTCTCGACTTGCCATCACGAATGCCCCAGTATTGCCGTCTTTTCATCCGGCCCCGGATATTTCCGGCTCGCCGGCGGAAGATAGTAGACGCGCGGTTCCGTGCCCAGCTCCTCCAAAAGACGGAACGCCGCGCCGCGCTTGGCAATTTTTGTCAATTGAATCGTTTCGTTCTTGCTGTTTGTGACCGCGTCCTCCAACTCGTCTCCAAAATAGATGGCTCCCATCTTGCACGATTGTGCGCAGGCGGGCAGCTTCCCCATCCGCAGCACGTGGGGACAGAAGATACATTTCTCAACCACTCCTTTGCGGTGCGGGTAGTTGTACTCCATGGAATAAGGCATGGAGAGTTCCGCCGCGGTATGGGGAGGCTCTCCCCAATTGAACGAGCGCGCTGAGTAAGGGCACTGCGCGATGCAGTTGCGGCAGCCGATGCAGCGCTCCTGGTCCATCATCACGATACCGTCGGTGCGCTTGAAGGTAGCGCCCACGGGACACCCGCGCACGCAGGGAGGGTTGTCACATTGCATGCACGGTCGCGGCAGGAAGTATCGGCCCGCCGCCTGGTTATCGGATACCTCGTAAACCCTGACCCATTCCTGCGCCGGAGGAACAAAGTGCATGGTATTACAAGCGCGGGTGCAATCCCGGCATCCATCACACTTTGCCAGGTCAATCACCATCACCCATTTCTGATTTGTCGGAGCCTGGGAACGCTCGGGCAACACTTCGCGGAAAACCGTGGCCGAGATGCCTTTCAGTGCGACCCACGAGGCGGCCACGACGCCAGTCCCGCGAGCCAAGAATTGAAAGAAACCGCGACGTGAAGTAGCCATGAGATATCCTCACTGAGTGACGATTAGTTTCATCCGCATGTCGTCGTGCCCGTTGCCGCATTTCACGGTGCACTCAATTAAGTACTCTCCAGGATCACTCGGCGCTGCCAGCGTGAATTCCTGCACGCCCTCTTTCAGCCGTAAGTCCCATCCCTGATCTTTTAGCTCTTTGACGGTGAAGCTGTGTACGGTTCCATCCTTATCCCACTCCGTGGCTTTGTGAGCCGTGATGTGAAGCTTGATTACCTCGTTGGCCTTCACGGTGATAACAGGGCTTGCCTGTCCCGGAATCTTGAAACGGTTGTCCTTATCCGCGATCACATTGATGATCCTTGGCCCGCCTCCGCCCGCTCGTGATGCCAGTCCCAGAACCATCAGCCCGCTAAGCACAACGCTGCTTGCAATGAACTTTCTGGAAAAACGCATCAAATCACCTCCACGTCAAAAAGGTGCTTGCTCAGCACTTTCCAGCCGCACTCGTGAACTGGGTGACTGGGATAGAGGGCACACCCACCATGCATGGCGATGAGCCGGGTTTCGCGCACGAGGGCATCCTTCATCAACTCCTGATCAGAATCAAGTAAGCTCCGGAATACGAAAAGGAGGGGGCCGGAAACGTAGACACCCCCGCCTTGTCAATACCAACCGATACCATAGTGAATGATGACCACAAATTCGGTGACTGCCATCACGCCATGCTGTGATGACGGACACGCTCTAGTGGGCTAGGAGGTGCCGCGCGAATCACCAGCGTAGGGAGTGCCGATGAGGCTGCCAAATCCAAAGAAGGTTTGAGCCAAGCGGCCGACTGGATGAAAAAGCCAATCTAGGGCAATAGCGCAAGTCCCGGGCTCCGCACAGCGTTCATTTGTGACGGACGTTCGCCGAACCACCAACCTGAGCGCAATCTGGACGCAAATCCCCGCTTAGACATGCCAATTTTAGGAAAGTCAGTAGTGTAAGACAACGAGAATTTTGCGGATTTCTGGAGCGGGCGATGGGAATCGAACCATGTCCTAAACTTGGGGGGATCAGAGTGAACCTCAAGGCGAATGGTGCAGAGTTTTCGGAAGCCGCACTGAAGAACTCTGGATGCGATCAGAGTTCAATAACAGTTCCCGAGGATTCCTTAGAGCGCCAAGACTGGCGATCGGCGAACGCGCGGCCCTACGGGATTGCCATCAATAGCAAGGGCATCCCGTTTTTCTGCGAATTCGGCACCAACAAAATGGCCAAGATCGATCCTCAGACTATGGCAATCACCGAATACAAGTTGCCTGAAAGCGCGCGGCCGCGCCGCATGGCCATCAATGCCCGCGACAACGTCTATTTCACGGACTTCCAGGGCGGAAATCTGGGACGGCTCGATCCCGCGAGCGGTGCCGTCAGGATGTGGCCTTCCCCTGGCGGATCGGGCTCCGATCCATACGGAATCGCCATCACGCCGGATGGCCTGGTTTGGTACAGCGAATCCGGAGTGAAACCGAATAGCATCATTCAGTTCAATCCAAGAACGGAACAATTCGCCCGTGCGACGATCCCCTCGGGAGGAGGTACGGTGCGTCATATGGCGGCAACCGCCGACGGACGGGTGTATATTGCCTGCAGCGGCGTGAATAAAGTCGGCGTAGGGGAACCGGCCCGCTGAGCGCCTCTTCCAAGTAGTACCTCTTTCTGCGCCGCGGAGGATGTGATGAACGCAACAGCCGTAAAACCCAAAGAACAGCTTTGCCAGGGAATTTCGCGGGTGGATGAACCCTGCGACCAAAGCGCCCAGCAGTATTGTGAGCGGTGCACTCAATGGTTTTGCCGGGCTCATTTCCCCGACCCCGAGTGGCATCCTTGCGCGCCCGAGCAGGGCGAAAGTTGATTCGAAGTAGTTTGCGCCGCTGAAAGAGCCGTTGGCGCTTGCACAGCACTTATTGCGCGAATTCTTGACGGAGGCGCACACCTTCGCTAGCGTCGAAGGATGCGGAGTGCCTTCCCATTCCGTCCGCGCAGCAGCGCAAATTATCCCGGGTGAGAGAATCCATTGGCCAACGCGATCATTACACTCACAACTGACTACGGCACGAACGACCATCTGGTCGGCACGTTGAAGGGCGTCATCCTCAAGATCAATCCCGACGTGACAATTGTGGACATCACGCACAACGTGGCGCCATTCGATTTGCTCGATGGCGCGCTGGCCATTGGCTCAGCGTATTCCTACTTTCCACCGAAAACGGTCCACGTGGTCGTTATAGATCCCGGCGTGGGAACGGAACGGCGGCCGCTGCTCGTCAGCGCGCAGAACCAGTATTTTGTCGCGCCTGACAACGGCGTGCTGTCCATGATTTATGAACGCGAGAAGGAAAGTCTTGTCGTGCGCCATGCCAATGTCGAACACTATTACTTGCAGCCGGTGAGCAAGACCTTTCATGGGCGAGACATTTTCGCGCCAGTCGCTTCATGGCTTACAAAAGGCTGGCAGACCCCCAGCATGGGGGATGAGATCAGTGACTACAAGCGATTCACACTTCCCCGTCCTAAAGCAGTGGATGGAGCTGTGAGTGGGGCTGTCTTGCGTACCGACGCGTTTGGCAACCTGATCACGAATTTCCGCTCGGAAGATTTGCCGGAATCGGCACTAAAGGAAGGCACCATCAAGCTGCAAGTGGGAATCCATCCAGTGACACGATTGGTGGATACGTTTGCAACCGGCAACAATGGCGAGGCGGTTGCCTATTTCGGCTCGAGCGGATATCTCGAGATTGGAGTGAACAAGGCGAATGCGGCGCGCACTTTAGGGCTGGGCCGGGGCACCGTGGTAGTCCTGACAAAATAAGAGTCTTTCAACTCCCGTTCACAAGTTCGGTTATCCCCAGCGGAAGAAAACTTCAGCGTGAAAATTCCTGTGCGGCCATTTGCGAGCGCGTACGGGGATCGAGCCAGTCGCGCCAGGCATCTCCCAGCAAATTGAAGGAAAGCACCGCGGTCATGACTGCCAGCGCGGGGAAGACCACCATGTGCGGCGCATCGAAAAGGTGGCCGCGCGCGTCATTGAGCATCGCTCCCCAACTCGGAATGGGTGCGAGTACGCCAAGCCCCAGAAAACTTAGCGTCGATTCCGCCAGGATGGCCCCGGCCATGCCGATGGTGGCTTGAATCAGGATTGGCTGCAAGATGTTGGGCAGCAAGTGTCTCACCATGATGCGCATGTGAGAAGCACCGAGCGATCTCGCCGCGAGAATAAATTCCAGTTCTTTGACTTTCAGCACTTGCGCGCGCGCGAGACGTGCGTAGCCCGCCCATCCGGTGATGACCAGCGCCAGAATCACCTTCCCGATGCCGGGTCCGAGAAATGCCGCGAACGCAATGGCGAGGAGTATCCCTGGAAAAGACAAGAAGGCGTTGACCAGCAGAAGATTGATGAAGCGGTCTAACCATCCGCCGGCATAGCCCGCCAGCATCCCCATCGTCAGACCGATGAGACCGCAACCGCAAACGACGCAGACGGCGACGAGGAGCGAGATGCGCGCCCCGTAGAGCGTGCGCGACAAGATGTCTCGCCCAAGTTCGTCGGTTCCCATCCAGTGCGCGCGCGAAGGAGACTCGAGCCGCACCGGCAAATTCTGAGCGGCGGGGTCGGCTGGCGCTATCCACGGCGCAAGCAGCGCTGCCAGTAAGAGAAGCAAGGCAGCGATGAATCCCACCCGGGCGAGGACACTCTGTCGCAGAAACTCGCTCATCCGATTCGGTGAAATCATGACAGCCTCACGCGTGGATCAATCACGGCGTAAAGCAAATCCGTGAGCAAGTTCACGGCAACGTAAGAAACGGCGATAACCAGGATGCATCCTTGCAACAGCGGATAGTCGCGCGCAGAAATGGATTGCACGGTTAGTCGCCCGATTCCAGGCCACGAAAAAATCGTTTCTGTAACGATCGTGCCGGCGAGCAAAGTTCCAAACTGAAGTCCCAGAATTGTAATGATAGGAATGAGCGCATTGCGAAAGGCGTGTCGCACCAGAACAACATACGTGGAGAGACCTTTAGCCCTGGCAGTGCGCACGTAATCGCTCGAAAGCTCCTCGAGCATGGCGCCGCGGACCATGCGAGTGAGAATCGCAGCGAGCGCGGCGCCCAGCGTCGCAGCCGGCAATACGTAGTAAAGCGCACCGCCCCGCCCCGAAACCGGAAGAAGGCCGAGTTCGATGGAAAAGAAAAGAATCAGCACGGGACCCAGGGCGAAGTTCGGAAACGCAAGTCCGAAAAGTGTGAAGACGGCGACGGCGCGATCGGGAGCCTGGCCGCGGCGGTGCGCGGCGAGCATGCCCGCGGGAATCGCAATCGCCGCGCAGACGACAAGGGCAAGGAAGGCGAGCTGGAGTGTTGCGGGGTAGCGTTCGAAAATGATTCGGCGCACGGGGGCCTGGAACTTGAACGATTGGCCGAGGTCACCCTGCGCGAGCTGCCAGAGATAGTGGCCGTATTGCGAATGCAGCGGTAAATCCAGGCCAAGCAGATGACGCAACTGCGTTACTTGCCCCGGGGCCGCGCCTTCCCCCAGCATTTGCTCGACGGGGTCACCGGGCACGATATGAATCATGAGAAAAACGAGCGTGAGAACGAGCCAAAGCGCCGGCAGGGTGAGGATAACTCGTTTGAAAAGATAGCGCGCCATTTCTGGTTGTCAGCCTATGATTTCATTTTCGCGGCTTTTAGATCTTTTGCAGGCAGGAGTGCGGCCTGTGAATCAAGATTCTCTTTTTCGTTCGGAGCGGTTCGCAGACGCTGAATCTTGACGCGGGCAACGCGTTTTCCGTCCATCTCCACGACCGAAAAGCGAAACATGCCGTGTTCAAAGCTCTCGCCGCCTTTGGGGATGAAGCCCAATTGGTCGAGAACGAAACCTCCGACGGTGGCGTAAGCGGGATCTTCGGGCAGCGTGATGTTGTATTGCGCGTCGAGGTCTCGCACGTTCAAAGCCGCGTCGAAAATGACGGCGCCGTCCGCCAGCGTGAGGGGCCGCTCGACGACGTCAAATTCGTCGTGAATCTCTCCGACCATTTGTTCGAGTATATCTTCCATCGTCACCAGGCCGAGGATGCTGCCAAACTCATCCACGACGACGGCCATGCCGACGCGGCGGGTGCGCAACTCCACAAGCAGTTCGCTTGCGGGCTTCGTTTCGGGCACGATGAGCAGTTCTCGCAGGACACGTCGCAAATCAAAAGGCGGCGGCGGAAGATTTTCTTCAAGGCGGCGCTCGCGGTCGAGGAGGATCCACATCATATCCTTGATATGCACGAAGCCGAGAATGTGATCTTCGGTGCCGCGGTAAACCGGAATGCGGGAACGCTGCGTGGTGGCGAAGGCGCGCATCACTTCATCCAAGACGGATTCCACGGGCAGGATGTGCATGTCCGGCCGCGGCACCATGATCTCCCGCACCTGAATTTGAGCGAGTTCGATCGCGCTGAGAATGAATTTTTCTTCCCCGGGAGCGAGCAGCCCGCGCTCGCGCGCTTGTTGGATTT
>JBGQCW010000114.1:0-6462 GCA_041495565.1 Candidatus Acidiferrum sp. | reverse complement strand
GCCGCGGACTGCGAGGCCCGCAGCAGTTCGCAGATTCAAGCGGTGACTCTCCTGCGCGAAGATTCAGGCAAACTCGTCGCGCGCGTGGAGGAGCTCGCCAAGCGTGCCGAATCCCGCGCCGCCCAGATTGCCGAATCCGAAGCGCGCATCGAATCGCTGCGCCGCTCCGCTTCGGAAGCCGGCGAAAGCCTGCTTCATTTGCACGGTGACCAGAAGCAAGCCGAAGAAGCGCTCGTTCATCAGGCCGAAGCGCTGCGCAAGCTCGAAGCCACCGAGCACGACGTGCTCGAAACCTCCATGCGCGCGCGCGACGACGCCGATAACGCCGCGCACGATTTTGAATCCGCATCCGCGCGCCTCGCCGTGCTGAAGCAAAGCGCCGCGGAACTTCAATCGAAAATCGCCGCCTTCCGCGAACAGCGCGACGGCGTCACCAAGCAAGCCGATACCCTGCGCGATTCCCTCGTGGGAGTTCGCGCCCGCCACTCCACGCTCACGCAAATCCTGAATGACCGCTCCTACACCGCCGACGCGGTACAAAAACTCTTTGCCGCCAATGAACGCGGCGGCAGCTCCAAAGGCTTCCACGCTGTCGGCGTCCTCGCCGATTACGCCGAAGTCGAGGAACAACACGAAGCTGCTGTCGAACAGTATCTGCGTGACGAACTCGAATATGTCGTCGTGGAAACCTACGACCACGCTCGCGCCGGCGTCTCCATGCTGCGCGATGAAGTCGGCGGCCGCGCAACGTTTTTCGTCGACTCCCTGCGCAATTTGCGCCTCTCCGCCGAATACGAACCTATCGTCAATTTCCGCATCGAAGACGGCGTCATCTCGCGCCTCGACAAGCTCGTGGAATTCCGCGATCCCCTCGGCGCCGCTGCCAAACAATTTCTTCCGCGCTTGCGCTCCGCGTATCTGACGGACAGTACCGCAGCCGCCGAAAAAATGTCGCGCGATAATCCGCAATACGCCTTCGTCACTCCTGACGGCACCTGCTACCAGGGCCGCATGGTTACCGGCGGCCGCCCCGATGAAGTTGGCCCGCTGGGAATGAAGCGCGAACTGCGCGCGCTGGATGCCGAAGTCCTGCAACTCGAAAATGACATGGCGATGAAGCAGGCCGCGCTCGAAGCGCTGGGTGCCGACCTGATGGCCAGCGAGCAATCGCTCGAAGGAATCGATTCGAAGCAGCGCGAAGTCGAGCGCGAGGCTCTCTCCGCCACGCACCGCCACAGCCACATGCAGAGCGAACTAGCGCGCCTCGGACTGGAACTCACCGTCTGCCAGAACGAACTCTCTCGCATCCGCCAGGACGTGGAAAACGCCCGCCAGCGCGCCGAGCGCGCGAAGAATCAGCACGACGCCGCGGTTCTCACTCGCGCCGATGCCGAAGCGGAAAGCACGCGCCTCGCCGACGAACTCGTGCAGCTTCGCGGCTCCATCCTGTCCGCGCAAAACGAATTGGCCACCGCGCGCGCCGAACTTGCCGCCATGAACGAGCGCCTCTCCGCCGCCGAAGCCCTCGCCGCACGCCTGACCGAAGAGCGCGCGGAACTCGAACGCCGCGAATCCGCGTTGCTGCAGCAAGCCACTTCAATCAGCGATGAAACCACCGCCCTCGCCAAGCAAAGCGAAGAACTAACGCTGCAGCTCGAAGGCCTGCGTGGCGAAAAGCTTCGCCTCGAAGTCCGCCAGCGCGAACTTGAACAGGAATGGGACGCCGCACGCACCCGCGTCACGCAAATGGAAGACCACCTGCGCATGGGCCGCCAGTCGCTCCAGGAACTCCGTGAACAGCGCAGCCACGCCGAAGTCGACCGCGCCAAGAACGACTCCGACCGCCAGCATCTGCGCGAAACTTGCATGAGCGAAGTGAACGCGCAGCCCGAAGATCTGATCGCCACCGAAGCCGCCTTCATGAGCGGCGAAGAGCTTGCCATCGCCGAAACGAATTACCGCGAAATGAAGCAGCGCATTGAAGCCATGGGCCCCGTCAACATGATGGCCCTCGAAGAATTTAACGAATGCGAACAGCGCTTCACCTTCCTCACCCGCGAGCGCGACGACCTGCTGCAATCCATTGCCGACACCCAGCAAGCCATCGCCGAGCTCGACCTGGCCACCAAGGAAAAATTCGAACTAGCCTTCCACTCCATCAACAAAAATTTCTCCGAAGCCTTCCACACTATCTTCGGCGGCGGCATGGCGGAGATGCGCCTCACCGAGCCGGACAGCTCCGGCGACGCGGGCATCGACATCGTCGCTTCGCCTCCAGGCAAGCGCCTGCAAAACGTTTTGCTGCTCTCCGGCGGCGAAAAAGCCATGACCGCGCTCGCGCTGCTCATCGCCATCTTCCGCTACCAGCCCAGCCCCTTCTGTATCCTCGACGAAGTGGACGCGCCGCTCGACGAAGCCAACGTCGGCCGCTTCACCCGCCTCATCGGCGACATGAGCGGCCAAACGCAATTCATCATCGTCACCCACAACCGCAAGACCATGGAGATGGGCAGCGTCCTCTACGGCGTCACCATGCAGGAGCCCGGCGTCTCCAAACTCGTTAGCGTCCGCTGGGAAGGCTCCGAAGCCCCCGCGCAAAAGCACAAGACTGCTGCGGCTGCCTCCGCCGCATAGCAAGCGAGTCAGGCTATAATTTGAATCTAGCGGCGGAGAAATCGAGAGGGCCTATGCGCTCTTTTATCTTGTGTGTTTGTGCCGTTCTTGCAATTGTTTGCCTTTCTTCCACCTTTGCCCAATCAAAGCAACCTGCCAAAACCAACGAGGCGATTTGGTTTGCCCTAGAAGCACAGCGCGGAATACTGAACATTGACCCGATCGCAAAGGTCGTCGCTGGAAAAATCCTCCCTGTCCCCACTGGCTGCGAACCGGGCGATCCGGAGTACAAGAAGTTTGAAGCAATGTACCTTCATCCTCCTCAAACCTATTCTGTAACCTTCGGCGGCGCTCCTGCTGGAATCGTAGCAGTGCAGAAGCCGGGCCCGAATTTCTGGACCTTTGTGGTTCAGTACGACGGGGTTGCCCATCTTGGCGGACGCGTAATGGCCCTCGCAACAAACGCCAAGCTTTCAGAATCCGAAACATCGTTGCGTCAAGCTCCGTCATCGGAAGAGCGAAAACTCGCACTCCAATTCGCGAATGCAAAATTTGCGCAAAGCGGTTTGTCGGCGAATCTGCTGCAAAAGATAGAGGTCGACAACTTGACCCGTACTACGCTCGCTCCGTCAAAGTCGCCCACCCTCATTGGATCGTTTTCTGTTGACGTTGGAGGTGATACTGGACTGACCCACGCAATGTTCTTTATTGCCGCAGAAAGGGACGGCAAACTCATTCCAGAACTGGTGTGGGTGCATATATCAGAGGGAGAAGCTGCTTACCAAGCTCTGAGCCTGGTCGATCACGCAGACTTGTTCGGAGACGGGCAGGACGAAGTGGTTGCCGCGCTTGGCTACTACGAGAATTACAGCTACCGAGTCTACCGCAAGACCAAAGACGGTGCGCATTGGGAGCAGATATTCGAGACGGAAGTGCTTGGCTGTTTGTAGACGCGGCTATTCGGATCAAAACTTGCGGTTGGCAAAAGTTTTGCAACAAAATCCACCGCTAGCGGCTTTGACTTCGCGTTCCGCTGCGCTAGAATGCTTCTCACTTTGTCGGGGGAACGTGTTTCGTGTCTGCGAGTCCTGCAACGCGTGTTATTCGAGAAACGCAGTTCGCTGGCCTGACGCCTGTCGCGCGCGGCAAGGTCCGCGACATCTATGATCTCGGCGACAAGCTGCTGATCATCGCGACGGACCGGCTTTCCGCCTTCGACGTCATCCTTCCCACCCCGATTCCCGACAAAGGGCGCGTACTCACCCAGCTTTCACTTTTCTGGTTCGACCTGTTGAAGGACGTCATCCCCAATCATGTCCTGAGCGCCACCGATTTCCCCGCGCCCTTCGATAAGTTCAAGGACGATCTCGCAGGCCGCTCCATGATCGTGCGCAAGACGCAGCCACTGCCCATCGAATGCGTCGTCCGCGGCTACGTTTCCGGTTCGGGTTGGAAGGACTATCGCGCCACGGGGAAAATATGCGGCATCGCGCTGCCCACCGGGTTGCGTGAGTCCGATCGTTTACCCGAACCCATCTTCACGCCCGCAACGAAGGCGGCCTCCGGCCACGACGAAAACATTTCTTTCGATCGGGCGGCTTCGCTCATCGGCAAGGACCTCGCCCGGAAGGTCCGTGACGTCAGCTTGGAGATTTACGGCCGCGCTGCCGCCCACGCCGAGCTGCGCGGGGTCATCGTCGCGGATACAAAATTCGAATTTGGGCTCCTGCATGGCAGCTTACTCTGGATCGACGAAGCTCTTACGCCCGATTCCTCTCGCTTCTGGTCCGCCGCGCAGTACAGTCCCGGCGGTCCCCAGGCTTCTTTCGACAAACAGTTTGTGCGCGACTATCTCGAACGGATGCGATGGCCGAAAACCCCGCCCGGCCCGGAACTTCCTCCCGAGATCGTTGCCGCCACTCGTGCCAAGTACCGGGAGGCGTATCGCATCCTGACTGGGCGCGAATTGGATTAGCAAGCCGGCCCCTCACAGGAAGTTCCCGAGCGGAGAGTGCCATCGTGAAAGAACAATTGGAAGGGCTCGTCAGTCTAATGGTAGAGCGCGGAATTCGGTTCGACGAAGCCGTTGGTGAATTCGAAAAGCGCTTCATCAAGCGCGTGCTGGACCGCGCGAACGGCAATCAGTCCCGCGCCGCTGAAGTCCTGGGCATTCACCGCAACACGCTCAGCCGCAAGATCGACGCATATAAGCTCGACTCGAACGGCCACCGCCGCCACACGCGTTAGCAGCGGCTTGAAGCTCTTTCAAGAAATCAAAACGGCTCTCCGAAATTGCTGGAGAGCCGTTTCGTTCCATCTGGTGGAATCGAAGAATCTTAGCTGGGCTTCGTCCCTGGCTTCCTCGGAGCCGGCTTCCGCACCGGCTTCTTCACAGGCGTCTTCTCTTTTGGAAGGTCTTCCTCTTTCACCTTGGCTTTGTCCCAATGCAGGAAGAAGGCTGGGTCGGGATCGTAGGCCGTCAGCGTCCCCGTGAAATGGACCGCGGTGTCTTTCTCGACGCGTGCCGCTTCCGGCTGCCCGATAATCTTTACAACCATGTTGGGCGTGGTTGCCGCGTCGAACTCCGCCTCACTCGTGACGAACGCAATCTTCAGCACGATGGCATCCGTTCCCGGCACAACTTCAATCACCTTGCCGGGCACTTCGGGGAATTCCAAGCCGCAAGAAGCGAACCACGTCAACTTGCCCTTGTCGCCGCCCGCCTTGAGATCCATGATCACCGACGCAATCGTCATATCCTTCTGCGCTGCCGTGAGGTCTGCGGAGCTGGGGATGCTGTAACTGCCCGGACGTTCCGCCGAGCTGCTCGCAAGTTGCAGCAGTTCGTTCAGCTCCGCATCGAC
The DNA here is from genome assembly GCA_041495565.1 of Candidatus Acidiferrum sp. Classification (GTDB taxonomy): domain Bacteria; phylum Acidobacteriota; class Terriglobia; order Acidiferrales; family UBA7541; genus Acidiferrum. Next base: position 985 of record JBGQCW010000114.1, on the reverse strand, counting down.
CAGGCTGTCACAAACCGCACCGCCCTGATAGTTCGCGATCAACTTTCGCAGGTAATCCTTCACTTTCTGAGATTGCGCCTGGGTCGCGCCCTTGGCCGTCACCGCGCGCGCAATGGACCAGAAGCCATCCATCTGCTGCGGCGGATTCAGGCACATATAGGCCAGCCCCAGCCGGTAGTTGGAAATCGCATCATCCGGGTTCAGGGCCAGCGCCGCCTTGTAGTCTGCTACGGCGCTCGCGCAATCCTTGGCGACAGAGGCCGCCTGCGCGGCAACGCCATTCAGGAAGACCTTGAATTGCGTGAGCTGCTTCGCCCAGGCATCGTCCGCCACGTTTTCCGGCTTCTTCACATCGGCTAGCGTCTTCAACGCCGCTGCAGCAGCATCCTCGGCAGCCTTGGCGAGTGCGGGATCTTTCGCACCAGTGTTCACCTGCGCCGGATCTAAGGTCAGCGCGCTGTAGGCGGCGACGTGACTGTAATAAGCGTTGAAACGTGTTAGCGCATCTACCTTGTCGCCGAGCGCGGCCAGCTTATCCGCGCTCTCCATCATCTTCGCGTAATTCTTCTGCGCGCTGTAAGCCTGGTAGTACAGCGGATAAACGTAATTGAGAAGCGTGGAATTCGGATACTTCGAAACAAAATCATCCAGACACTTGATCAGTGTGGCGGGAACTTTCTCCGCAGCGCATGCCTGGTAGGCGTTGTACTCCGCCATGGTGTACTTCGGGGCGGCCTCCTGGCCCGCCGCAGGCGCTTGTGCATGTGCGTTCAGCCCGTTCCCAAGAATCAGGCAAAGCGCCGCAACCATCGCGAGCCCCGTCACTTTTCGTGTTCCATTCATGCCCATTTCTCCTCGCTCATACTCCATGCCTGAGTCTTCTTCCGGTACACCCCGGAATGCTTCAGCCGGGAATTTCTTTGATTCGGGAAACCTTCGGATTATAGGAAAAAAAGCCCCACATCTGCAAGGCGTTACACGGTGT
>JBGQCW010000113.1:0-6465 GCA_041495565.1 Candidatus Acidiferrum sp. | reverse complement strand
GAGCTTGGGAGGCAATTGTTCCTGGCCGTCCCCTCCCTGATAGCGCGCCATGGCCATCAGCGAAGTCTTCTGCCCGGGAACAAGTTGGTGGCAGCCCATGCAGTTGTACTTCTTGACCACCCACCAGCCCTCTTGGATGTCACGGCGATAATCCAAAGGCCGGTATTGGTAGTTAGCGGGAAGCGGGTTTTCCTGGCTGCCCAGCAAAAATGTTGTAAGCGCCCGAACCTGTTCCCTGGTCAGATGCAGGTTGGGCATGCGCAGCTTTTCCGTTTCCGGTTTGATCTTGCCCTTATCCCAGATATTCGGCTCGGCCAGCTTGTGCTCGAAAAAGCCCTTGTGGTCGTACCAGGGCTCTTTGGCGGGGCCCTCGGGCAAGCGCGCCAGGTCGTCCGGATCGGTGATCGGCTCGCTGCCGCCGCGCGCCGCAATTTCCGTCAACAACGCGAAATCCAGCCGCTCTACCGGCTTGCTGCCCTCCGCAGTCAACTCCGTCCCGATGCGGCCTTCGTCTTCGAGGCCGGAAATTTCATGGCAGCCCGCGCAACCGAACTGCTTGATCCACTTCTTGCCCTCATCCTTCAGATTGGGATCGTCCATGAACGGAGCTTCGGGATTCGGCGCAGCCCCCGGCTTCTTCAAGCTGACCAAATAGGTGGCCACGTCCTCCGCGTCCTGCGGAGATAGCCGCAGCCGGGGCATGACCGTCATGTTCTGCACTTGCAGCTCGTGTCCATCGTTCGGGCACTTGCTGTGATCCAGGTCAAACACGAAGGGCAGACCCTTCTTCTTGTAATCTTCGGGACCGATGTCCTTCTTTTCATACGGGCAGAAGGGACGCGTGCGCTCGCGCGGGTTGTGGACCCAGCGCACCAGATAGTCGTAGTTGTCCTTCTCACCCACGCGCGTGAGATTTGCTGCAAACGTTCCGCCCTGCATCTGGTCGCCCTCGCCCATCGAGTGGCACGCCAGGCAGCCGCGCGTTTCGAACAACTCCTTGCCATGCGACGCGCTGCCCGCCTTGTGCTTAGGCGCGGGATCCGTCAGCGCCGACTGCCAGATGTACGCGGAAATGGCTTTGATCTGTGCGTCGTTCAACCGGAAATTCGGCATCTTCGTGGTCGGACGGAATTCGCTCGGCTTCCTTAGCCATACGGGGATCCAATTCTTGTTCAGCTTCAGCCGAATGTCCTTGAGGTTCGGGCCCACCTTTTTAATGTCCTGGAGCAAGCTCTTGGTGGAGCGGTCGAGCTGCACGATGCGCAAGTCCGACTTGCTGTTGGTGACTTTGAGCGCGACGGCGCGATCGTTCAGGTGATTGGCTTCTTCGTTGCTCTCCGCGGGATCCGCCTGCTTCATCAGGTCGTTCGCCTGCTTTATGTTGTCCTTCTTCTCTTGATCGAGTTGCTTGATTTGCTGAGCGAGGGAAAGCAGATCTTCCGGTTCCTTGTCATAGCCTTCGTAACGATGGCATCCCATACAACCGCGTTGCCGGAAGAGATCTTTGCCTTCGCTGAGGGTCCAGCCGACATCGTTGTTCAGCAGCACCATGTCCGCCGCGTGGCACGTTTGGCAGCCGGCTTCCAGATTTCCCTTCGCGAAGAGAGGCCAGAGCCAGTGCTCATAAGTGCCGTGGGCCTTCTCGACGCTGGTGGTCGCGCGTCCATTGCCCTGGTGACAGGGGGAACAGCCGTACTTTTCCGGATCGTGAATCTTCAAAAGATCGGTTTCCGGATGGCTGGTGAACGCATGTGCGTACTCGTCCGGCTTCTTGCCCTGCAAGGACATCGCGGCCGCGGTCAGCTTCACCGGCTCGCGAATTCCGAAGTGGCAGGATTCGCAGCGGTCCACGATATTGGCGTCCGGCACGTTGATCTGCAGAATCTTCGGCGTCCAGGCGTCCGTCTTGTCCTGCAGACCGGCAAGCTGCGGCGATGTCAGGCTCACCATGTGGTCGGAGACGTAAGCATCGAGCAGATTCTTTTGCTCGTTGACCGGCTTGATCAATTCTCCGAGTTCCGCGCTCAGTTGAGTGCGCTCGTTCTTCAGCTCGTTGTAGGTTTCTTCGAGCTGTGTGAAGTTGTAAGGTTTCTTGCTGCCGTCGGGGTACTCGACGGCGGTGACTTTCTTTTTGTACTCATCGAGGTCTTTCTGCTCGCTCTTTCTTGACGACGCGCTGGTCTCGGTCTCGATGCTGTAGGTCAAGGCGTTGACATAGGCGCGGCGGTCGGTGAAAACGTTTTGCACGGCCAGAATCTTGCCGCTCAAATCGTGCAGCTTTTCATTGATCTCTTTGATCCGCGGGGCGGCCTTCTGGCTGGTGCTCTCGTAGGCTTGTTTGAGCGCCTGATAATCGGCGCTGCTCTCCACTTCCTTCTGCGAATCGCCCGACTGCGTGCGCGCGCTCTTCAAGAAGGTCGAGTAGCGGCTCTTCCACTCGTGTTGAAAGGTTTTCCACGGGCGTTGGCCGAAGTCTTCGTCCCACAGCGCCCAGAAGAGCGTGGCCATCAGGAGGACCATGGAGATGACGTAGTGTGGAGCGAGTGACTTGCTGACTACCGGATCGTCTTCGGGGATGGGCTTCTCGGGCACCAGTTTCTCCTAAACACTTCCGCTTTCTCGTAATCACATCCGCCAGAAAGCGGCCGCTGCAAAACTCTCAGACATCTTGCCAAGCCAAGAAAAGAGCGGCCCGCCTCGGAAGGCGGCCCCTACAACTGCATACAGATGGGCCTGGGTGTATTTGTTCGTCCTCCTAAACGTTAAACCAAGGTGTAATCCACACGTACTTGATGTGGAAAAGCAGCCGCAAGAGCATTTTGATGGGCAAACCGAGCATGGTCAGCAAAAACGTCATCAGGATCGAATACTGCAGCAGACTCATGCGCTTGTAGTCTTTCGGGTTGTGACGCCGGAAAAAAGCGTGAACCAGCATTCCGCCAACCGCGAAGAAGCCGCCGACCACGGCTGCTCCGAAGATGCCCTTGCCCCAGTTCGAGGTGATGCCGAAAATATCCGGCAAGTCGATGTTGACTTCATAGATGAGGCGGTTGTGATCCCAAGTCTGCCCGGGCCAGAACCACTGCCAGCCGGGTCCGCGAATGAAGGTGCCGATGAAAATCATCGAGACCCATAAGATAATGAAGCCAAAGAGAAAAGTGCCGATGGCGAACTTGCGCTGCTTCCAGGTGTAGTAGCCGGCCCCCAGCGGGTTGGTATCAATATAAGGAATCACCATCAGGCCGAAGATGATCAGCGTGGGCATGACCACGCCCGCGATCCAGGGGTCGAAGTAAACGAGCATTTCCTGCAAGCCGAGGAAATACCATGGCGCTTTCGCCGGATTCATGGTCAGGTTGGGGTTCGCGGGTTCTTCGAGCGGCGCATTCAAGGTGATGGACCAAACCATCAGAATGATGGTGACGATGATGGCGGCAAGAAATTCCACGCGCAGCAGAAACGGCCAGACGTGCACTTCTTTCGCCCACCCGGGCTTGAAGGGCCACGCCTTGCGGTGATGCGTTTTCGCCAGCGCGGCATCCCCAGCGAGTTGCTCGATCAAGAGGTCATTGGCATGCGCCTGTTTCCAGGCGAGGTACATATAGAAAGCCAGCAACGGGATCATCGCGATGATCGGCACGTTGTCCGCGGCAGAGAGGATTTCCCAAAGTTGCTTCCAATCCATGGCTACTTCTTCGCCTCCTTTATTTCGGAGTCGAGCACTACGGGCGCCGGGCCGGAGATGCCGCCATCCTTACGAACGCGCCAGAAGTGCAGGATCATGAAGATGGAAGCGATGATGGGAATGCCGATGCAATGCCAGATGTAGGAACGAAGCAGGGCGTTGGCGTCCACGATGGAGCCGCCCAGCAGGCCGAAGCGCACGTCGTTGTAGGGCGTCATCCCGAGCTGCGAACCGAAGGGACCTTCATGGCCGAGAAGGGGAGTGGCGCGCGCCATGTTGGTGCCCACGGTCACGGCCCAGAAGCCGAGCTGATCGTCCGGCAGCAAATAACCGGTGAAGGAGAGCAACAGCGTCAGCACCAGCAGGATTACGCCGACGTTCCAGTTGAACTCGCGGGGCTTCTTGTACGAGCCAGTGAGAAACACGCGGAACATGTGCAACTCGACGGCGATCACCATCAAGTGCGCCGCCCAGCGGTGCATGTTGCGCAGCAACTTGCCGAAAGGCACGTCGTGTTCGAGGTACAGCACATCGCGGAAGGCCTGCACCTTGCTTGGATGGTAGTAAAACATCAGCAGCACACCGGTCAAGGTCAGCACGATGAACAAATAAAAAGTGATGCCGCCCATGCCCCAGGTATAGTTGTAGCGCACGGAGTCCCGGTTGATCTTGGCCGGATGCAAATGCAGGAAAACGTTGGAAAGCACGCCCAGGGCGCGGTTGCGCGGCGTGTCGTCGTGCTTGTGGCGGAAGATCGAAGTGAAGACCTGGGTCTTTGTCGGTTTCTTGAGCAGCTCCACTTGCTCCTTGGCTTTCGCCGGCAGGTCGGTCTTCAGGGATTGCAGATCCTCTTTGACGCCGGTCTTGATGCGGTCGACCAAGCCGACAGACTTGCCATTCTTGCCGTTCGGACTCTTCTCTTCGGGCATCGCCTGCTCTCCCCCAATGGACCCGTTCGAATCTTTTTCCAACTCAGTCGCTTGCCACGATGGCGCATCAGCCACGCAGACCGCTACACTGGCAAGAACGATCCGGGATCGCTGAAATGGCTCGTTTGTCCCTTAGGCCACTGATACAGCCGGGAAGTATCCACGACAATCTGGCCGTCGGGAGCAAATTCCACGTGCGCGCGGTCCATCGGCCGCGGGGCGGGTCCCTCAAAATTGACGCCCTCGCTGTCGTATCCGCTGCCGTGGCAGGGACACTTGAACTTGTTTTCGCTGGCCTTCCAATCCGGCGTGCAGCCCAGATGCGTGCAACGGGCGTAAATGACAAACACGCGATCCGGGGTGCGATCCACCCAGATGCGATACTTCTGCTGCCACTTGGAATCCACGCCCAAGGCATAGTCCGAGGCATAGCCAATCTTGAAAATGGTCGGCGGTTCAAAAAGCGTGCGCGGAAGGAAAAACTTAAAGAAGGCGATGAACCAAGCGCCCAGGAATCCAGTGACGGAAACCCACACCAGCCGCCGCCGCCGCACGTTGACTTCACTCGGCGCGGGACCAACGGTAGCCAATCCTGCGGAGGCCGCCGCTTTCGAGGTACCTACAGCAGGCGTACCCACATACCTGGTTGCATCTCCGCCACCGGCAGCGGAGGTCTTCGCTGCTTCCGGTTTCGGTTTGGGCGATTCGGTTTCCGGGCCCGCCATTCGCTACCTCCTGGACTAAGTGTTTCCCGAGCTACGCATCACTTCACACAAATGTTTTTCACGCACAGTCCGCGCGGTACGGTGAAAGCCGAGCTTGCAACGAAATCCGAAAAGAGCGGAGGAAGAATTCCTGGCAGATCCGCCGTCACGCAGAAAACTTTCGGGCCGGATGGACAGAAAAGTGAGGAAGGGCGCGTCCGCGGCGAGCGTCAGGGGCCCGTCGGATTGGAGTAGTGTGATACGAGAACATCGTGAGGCCCTCAACATTTCGGCGGACCCCCCAGGAAACGAAACGGATAGTACTCAAAACAAAAAAATTCGTCAATGCGTGTTTGCAACGACCTTCGAGAGAGATTTGCCGTTTGGCCCGGAATGATTCCCGGCAAGCAGAAAAAAAGAACTGCAAGAACCTGCTTGCGCCCGGAAAAAGCTGTGATAGACTCGCCCAGTTTGCGTCCCCCACTTTTTTTGGTTTTGGGAATTTCGTGCAGCGCCTTCGTGGGGAAGGCCGAGAAATCAACTTTGGGAGGTCTCGCGCAATGGGCCTCGTTCTTCTGATCGTCATCTGGCTCATCACCTTCGCCAGCACCTATTTCTTCATCGCGAAGACGTGGTGGTTGCCAGTAGGGGCCTCTGCCGCGGCTGCCGGCATCGATCATCAATTCACCATCACCTTCATCGTCATGGGTATCATCTTCGTGGCCGCGCAGGTTGGCTTGGGATACTTTGTATGGAAATACCGCGATCGCGGGTCCTCCTCCAAGGTGCACTACTCTCACGGCAACACGACGATGGAAATAATCTGGACCGCCCTGACGGCCTTCCTGTTTATTGGACTGAATCTGATGGGCGCGCACATGTGGGCGGCGGAGCGTTTCCGCGTCGCGGAACCCAAAGCCGTTCATGTGGAAGTCACGGGCATGCAGTTCGCCTGGTATTTCCGCTATCCCGGCCCGGATGACAAGTTCGGCTTAACGAAACCCGAATTGGAGGACGCTTCCGCCGGCGGCGAAGCCGCTCTGGGTCTCGATACCAAAGATCCCGCATCCAAAGACGACGTCGTGACCGGAGTCATGGTGATACCGGTGAATCGCGAGATCGAAGTGATCTTGCGCGCTCACGACGT
>JBGQCW010000112.1:0-6470 GCA_041495565.1 Candidatus Acidiferrum sp. | reverse complement strand
CCTGCGACGGGAACGATCACGAAGATGGAATACCGGCCGGGGAAATTTCTCGCGGCTATGCGAGAACGGGCTTCCGTCGAGAACGAGCAAAACGTATTTACGCTTTCGACCGATGCCGGCGAAATGGTCTTCAAGCAGATTGCAGGGTGGATTGCGCGACGGGTAGTGTCCTGGAAGAAGGCCGGTGATAAGGTGCTTCGCGGAGAGCGGATCGGGCTGGTACGATTTGGCTCGCGCGTGGATATGTGGGTCCCCAAAGAGGCGGAGATTCTGGCGAAGGTGGGGCAGAACGTGAAAGGCGGGTCCAGCGTTCTGGCGCGGTGGACGGGGAAAGCGGCGACGAGCAAGCCGGCGGAAACGAGTACGGCAGAAGCAGACGCAAGTTTGACAGCGACAGGAAAGCGATCGTAACCATGCCCGAGCCCGAACAACACGAAATACCGTTTCAAGAGCGGCGCATCAAGAACCCGAAATTGCGGCGGGGGATTTTTTTGCTACCGAGCTTGTTCACGGTGGGAAATCTTGTGTGCGGGTATTATGCGTCGGCAGCTTCTCTCGCGGGCGGGGCGGATGATTTTGACCGCGCTGCGAAGGCCATTGGATTTGCAATTCTTTTTGATTCACTCGATGGCCGAGTCGCGCGGATGACGGGAACAAACACGGAATTCGGGGTGCAGCTCGACTCGCTCGCAGACGTCGTGAGTTTCGGGATCGCGCCGGCGTTGCTGGCGTATGCCTGGGGAGTGCGGAATCTGCCGGGCTTGGACTCTGTGCCGAAGGTGCAGCAGATTGGCCATTTTGGATGGTGGTTTTGCCTGGCGTTCGTGGTGTGCTGCGCGTGGCGGCTGGCACGTTTTAACGTGCAGGGAATGGCGCCGGGTGGATCGAAATACTTTGTTGGGATGCCGACGCCAGCGGCGGCGGGAATGATCGCTTCGACGGTACACATGTTTAAGGCGCCAATTCAGGATGCGCGATGGTCGATCGCATGGATTCTGCTTGCTCTGTGCCTGGCGGGCTTGATGACGAGCACGATTCGGTTCTACAGCTTCAAGGATTTGCCATGGAAGCGGAAACAGCCTTCCCTGACGATCGTGATTGTCGCACTGTTGGGGGCGGCCATCTGGCGGTGGTCCGAAGAAGTTCTCTTCGCGATCACATCTATCTATCTGATGGCGGGATTGACTCTCCACCTCGTGCGGTTCATCCGGCATCGAATGGTATCGCGGCCCGCGTGATTCATGCCTTCGCTTGAACGGGATTCCAGCCGGATTGTGATTGCGGGTGCGTCTTCGCTGCTGGGGGCGGAGTTGAAATCCCTATTGGAAGAAGGGCGGTTCGCGGCGTGGGATTTTCGGCTGTTGGATGAAGAGATCGCGGCAGGAACGCTGACGGAGGCGGGTGGCGAACCAGCGGTGATTCAGCCGGTGGAAGAAGGCAGTTTCGAACGCGCGCGGTTTGTATTCTTCACGGGTTCTGGCGAATTCACGCGGAGAAACCTGGCAGGGGCCAAGCGCGGCGGCGCAACGGTGATCGATCTTTCGGGCGGGATTGCGGGCGATGAGAAGACGGTGGCGTGGTTTCCGAAGCTGGATGCACTCCTGGGACGCGAATTCAAGAAAAATGCCGCCGCGTACACCATTCCTGCAGCCGCAGCGACAGCGGCGGCGGGGTTAGCGCTCTCGCTGGCGAAGAACGGGTTACGAAAGCTTGCGATAGTCGGGTTTCAGGCGGCTTCGGAAGCAGGGCGCGCGGGCATCGAAGAATTGGAAAGCCAGACTGGCGACTTGCTCACGTTTCAGGGTGTCGGCCAGCCGGTGTTCGACACGCAGATCGCATTCAATTTGCTCGACCGGTTTGGTCCGGGGAGTGCGCAGAATCTCGATGCGATCCGGGAGCGCGTGCGAGTGGAAACGAAAGCGTGTGTCGGGAAGAAGGCGGCGGTCCCGGCGATTCAGATGGTACACGCGCCGGTGTTTTATGGGACTACGTTCGCGGCGTGGGCGGAACTGGATTCCAGCGCCAATGCCGAGCAGATTTCGAGTGGAGTTCAGGATGCAGGTTTCGCGCTGACCAAGGAAGGTGAGGCGGGACCGAGCAACGTGAGCGCGGCGGGGGAAAAGAGTATCCAATTGGCGAAGCCGGAGGCGGATCCTTCGCTACCGGGGACTTGGTGGTTCTGGGGCGCGGCGGACAATATTCGATTGCCAGCGGCGAACGCGGTGAAGCTGGCGGAGATGCTGGCATGAGTGCGCGGAAGATTTTGGGCGCGGCATTGGTTGTGGGCGTGATCGCGAGCGGATGCGGTTATCACGTCGCGGGGCGGAGCAATTCGCTGCCGAAGAGCATCCATGTGATTGCAGTGCCGGCGCTGGAGAATAAGACGACAAGCTACCGGATTGAGCAGAGGCTGACCACAGCAACCGTGCATGAATTTCTGGCGAAGACTTCGTACCGCGTGGTGCCGGACCCGGCGAACGGAGATGCCGTGCTGCGCGGGAAGGTGTTGAGCGTGGAGGCCGCGCCGCTGCTATTTGATACGGCGACGGGGCGCGCAACGACCATGCTGGTCACCGTGAAGTGCGAGATCACGTTTGAGGAGCGCGAGACGGGAAAAATTCTCTATCACACGGACAATTTCATGTTCCGCAACCAGTATGAAATTTCTACGGATGTGAAGAGTTTTTTTGAGGAGCAGGACCCGGCGCTGGAGCGGCTGGCGCAGGATTTTGCGACGCGGCTGGTGGCGGCGGTGACGGAGAATTACTGATAGAGCGGGCCGGGCTAAAGCCCGGCGCCTACACAGGAAAGATTTTATGACGCGGATTTCCCGAGAAGAGTTGCTGGCGCGGCTGGAGAAGGGGAAAACGATCCCGGCGATTCTGCTGCTGGGGGAAGAGCCGTACCTGCGGGATTCGTGCCGCGCGCAATTGATCGAAAGATTCGTGCCGGAGGCATCGCGGACCTGGGCGGTGTCGCGCTATTCGGCGGCTCGCGGCGAGATACAGGCGGCGATGGATCAAGCGCAAACCATGGCCATGCTTTCGCCGCAGCAGGTGGTGTTCCTCGAGGATGCGGAAGCGATCGAAAAGCTGGGAGAAAAAAATAGGGAAGAGGCGGTGGCGAGCCTCGATGCGTATCTGGGGAATCCGGCGCCGTTCACCGTGCTGGTGGTGGAAGCGACGGGGCTGGATCAGCGCATGAAACTAGGGAAGCTGCTGGAGGAGAAGACGCTGGTGGTGGAATGCGGGCTGGGCGAAAAAGCGGAGGAGCGGCAGAAGGCCGCGGCGGCGCTCGCGCGGGCTCTCGCGAAAGAAGAAGGAGTGGAGTTTGAAAAGGGCGCGGCGGAGGATTTGGCGGAGTTCGTCGCGGCGGATTTGATGCGGTTGAAAACGGAGATCGGCAAGCTGGCGACGTATACGGGAGAGCGGAAGGTGATCCGGCGAGAGGACGTCAGCGCGCTGGTGGTTTCGGAGAAGACGACGACGGTTTGGGAGTTGGGGGACATGCTGGCGTCGCGCCAGCCGAAGAAGGCGCTGGAATTTGTCGAGCGTTTGCTGCGCGATGGAGAAGAGCCATTGCCGATGCTGGGCGCGATGACCTGGATGTATCGCAAACTGATCGAAGCCAGCGAAGTGAAGGGCGTGACAAATGGGTGGCAGGCGGCGCGGGCGCTGGGGATGCGGCCGGAGCAGGCGGAAATGGCGTTGCAGAATGCGCGCAAGATTTCGAAGGGGCGCTTGCTGAGTGGCTTGAGTGCGCTGCGGAGAGCGGATGACCGCCTCAAGGGCGGCGCGCAAGACGCGCGCACGGTGCTGGAGTTTTTGATTGCGGAGTTGACGAGCGAGGAATTGAAAGCAGCGAAAGCGTAGGAAAGAAGAATTAACCCCCCGACCGGGTCGGGGCAGGCGCCGGACACAGAGAATACAGAGTTCGCAGAGGGTTCCCAGGAAAATGAAAAAGGGCGAGGCGGAGGTCGCGAAGTCAGCGTCTCGATGGCGCCAGAGCAGAAAAAGAAGAGGACAGGCAGCAATGCCTGTCCTACTTAACCTCGATTGCAGGTGCCGAAATTACTTGGCGGCTTTGGCTTTGAGGCCGTTGTAGGCGAGGGTGAGGCGCGACTTGTAGCGGTTGGCGGTGTTCTCGTGGAGCACGCCCTTGGTAATCGCCTGGTCGATGGCGGACATCGTGGGCTGAAGAAGATTGCCCGACGCGGTGGCGTCGCCAGCGGTGATGGCGGTGCGCAGACGGCGCATCAGAGTACGGACCCGGGTGCGGTTGGCGCGATTTACATCGGCGCGTTGACGAGATTGCGCCGCCCGCTTCAAAACCGACTTTTTCTTTTTCTTAACTTTGGTAGCCTGTCCCTGGGCCATCTATTGCTCCTTTTGTGTACCGCTCAAACTTCTAACGTTAAACGAGGCTAAGGGCTTTGTCAAACGAGCTGAAAGGTCCTTCCGGTACGTCAGTGCCGCCGCAACCGCTAAGAGTGCCGGTTCCTGCGGGCGCGAGCGCCAGCGCGGCAGGCCGCCCGAACCAACCGAACCAGCATGACGAGCTGCGGCTGCTGATCAATTCGCGGCACCCGATTATCACCGTGGAAACAGCGGAAGAGGAGCGGCTCGAAGCGATGCTGCTGGACGTGACGACGGAATTGAGCGTGCCGCTTTACGAATGGAGCGTCACGACGGGGCTGGCCAAGGTTCATGGCGCGCCGATGTACAACACGGACAATCCCGAGCAGGCGCTTTCGAATATCGCGCTGATTCAGGGCGACGGAATCTTTTTGTTGAAAGATTTTGCGCGCTACTGCGACAAGGACAAGATTTGCCGTAGGCTGCGGGAATTGGCGGAAAAGTTTCGGACGGTGCGGCGGTCCATCGTGCTCACGGCGGCGTCCATGCAACTTCCGCCGGACCTCGAAGGCGATGCGATACCGTTTCAATTGGGTTTGCCGGCGGCGGAAGACCTGCTCCCGGGCGTGAAACAGGTGCTGGCAGAGCTGAATCGCGAGCAGCACATTCCCATCGCGCTGGACGTCGCCGCGATGACGCGGCTCGCCCGCAATCTGGTGGGTTTGCCCGAAGAGGAAGCGCTGCGCGCGCTGCGCAAGTCCATCCTGGCGCGCGGCAAGGCGGACGCGGGATTGCTCGATGCCGTGCTGGACACGAAGCGCGAGACGTTAAAGACCGAAGGATTGATTGAGACGGTGCGACGGGATGCGTCCTTCGGCGACGTGGCGGGACTGCGGCACTTGCGCGATTGGATTGACAAGCGCAAGAGCGCGTTGACGGCCGAAGGCCAGAGATTCGGGCTGGTGCCGCCGAAAGGCGTGCTCATCACCGGCGTTCAGGGTTGCGGGAAAAGCCTGGCGGCGCGCGCCGTTGCCGGGCAATGGGGCTACGAGCTGGCGCGGCTGGATGCGGGCGCGCTGTACGACAAATACGTTGGCGAGAGCGAGCGCCGGTTGCACAAGGCGTTGGAGCTGGCGCAGAAGCTTGCGCCGATGGTGCTGTGGATCGATGAGATCGAGAAGGCGTTTGCTTCGGCGGGATCGAGCGGAGATGCGGATGCGGGATTGTCGCAGCGCTTGCTTGCTACGCTGCTGACGTGGATGCAGGACCGCGAGAGCGGCGTGTTTCTTGCGGCGACTTCGAACAACATCACCATCCTGCCGCCGGAAATGCTGCGCAAAGGGCGCTTCGATGAAATTTTCTTCGTGGATTTGCCGAACGCCGAAGTGCGCGCGGCGCTGTTCGTCCTGCATCTGAAGAAGCGCGGACGTGATGCGGGCGCGTTCGATGCGTCAAAGCTGGCGGCCGCGAGTGAAGGCTTTTCTGGAGCGGAGATCGAGCAAGCGATCATCGCGGGGCTCTACACAGCCTTCAGCGTCAAGCAGCAGCTCACGACAGAAATCCTGATCGCGGAAATCCAAAGCACGCAGCCGCTCAGCGTGACGCGCGCGGAAGAAGTCCAAGCAATCCGCGACTGGGCAAAGACGCGCACGGTGGCTGCGGATTAGGAAACCTTCACAAGCGATTGTTTGGCGCTTTTGGGATTTTAGTTCTGGCCCGTAGAGTGGTGATGAAAACAGTTCGCAGAAGGAAAGGCCCCGAAGCACGAAGAACAAAGGTATTGTGTCATGAACCGCTAACTTGACCGCGACGGAGGGCTGAGTTAGGGTGGAATTAGTTTCTCCCTGAGTAGGCCGCGAAGCGGTCACGCACGACCAGGAGGAATCCCATCGGCCACCCGGTTCCCGCAGCAGGAAAACCTTCCAATTGGATGCGACGTACCGTTCACATTTCCGGACAAATTGAACCCTTCTTTGGCACGCTGGATGAAAACTTACGCTTGCTCGAGGAGTCGCTGCGCGTGCGCACGCATTTGCACGACACGCGGCTGACGATTGAAGGCGAGCAGGACAGTGTCGACCAGGCCGTGAAAATCGTCGAGGAGTACAACCACCT
>JBGQCW010000111.1:0-6510 GCA_041495565.1 Candidatus Acidiferrum sp. | reverse complement strand
CCGACACGCAGCGGTTGGCGGACTTTTTTCCAACCGTTCGAAAAGCCTACCGCCGTGGCGCTGGCCGGGCTGTCGCTCGAAGTCCGCGAAGGCGAAGCTATGGCAATTCTGGGCGCTAATGGCGCAGGCAAGTCCACGCTCCTGCGAATTCTTGCCACGCTCCTCGTGCCCACCGCCGGCCGGGCGCGTGTCGCAGGACACGACACCGTTCAGCAATCGCGCGAGGTTCGCCGCCGCCTGGGCTACCACGCCGGCACCGACCATGGTTTTTACGCGCGCCTCACCGGCCGTCAGAATTTGCGCTTTTTTGGACGGTTGAATCAGCTTTCGAACGCTGCGGCATCCCAGCGAATCTCGTTGCTCGCGGAACAATTCCAAATCCGCGAAGCCCTGGATCGTCAGGTGCGCACACTCTCCTCCGGCACCGTTCAGCGCCTCAGCTTGGCCCGCGCATTGCTCCATCAGCCAAGCGTTCTGCTTCTTGACGAGCCTACCCGCAGTCTGGACGCCATCGGCGCCGCGGAATTCCGCCGCTTCCTCAAAACAGAAATCCTGCGGGGAGGCCGCACTTCGTTGCTCTTCGCTTCACACACTCTCCCCGAAGTCGAGTTTCTGGCGGACCGCGTGGCGATCATCGACGCCGGCCGCCTCCTCGCTTGCGATACGCCATCCACACTGAAGCGGAGCACCGGCTCTGCTTCTCTCGAGGAAGTTTTCCTGCGTCTTACCGGGCACGGCGCCGATGGCTCTGAACGGAGCGCCGCCGAATGATGCGCGTCCTTCGCGAGTTGTGGCTCTTCTTCTGGCGCGACCTTACGATTGCGCGGACCTACCGCACGGTATTCGTTCTGGAAGCAATCGAGGCGCTTTTCGGCGCCGCCATGTTTTATTACGTCGCGCGCTTCGTCGATACGCCCGAGCTTCAGCGCGCCTTGCCGCAGGGCGGCAGTTATTTTGCTTTTTCGCTTGTCGGATTCGTCTTCCTCGATTATCTCAACGCCGCGCTGGACACCTTCGATCGCAGCCTGGAAGAAGCGCGAGATTCGGGCACGCTCGAACACCTTCTGGTCACCCAGGCTTCGCTCCCCGTCTTCGTCGCCGGCTCGGCTATCTATCCCTTCGTTGCCACGACCTTGCGAATCGTAGTCTACGTTGCTTGGGCCGCGGTGCTTTTTGGATTTCCGCTGCACGCCGCGAATTGGCTCGCGGTTATTGTCGTTCTACTGGCAACCCTGCTGGCCTTTTCCGGTCTGGGGATTCTCTCCTCGAGTTACCTGCTTTTGTTCAAACGCGGAAACCCCGCGAAGTGGTTTTTCCTGGGAGTTTCGAGCGTTGTCGGAGGCATGCTCTTTCCCGTGAACATCCTGCCGGACTGGCTGCAAGTCGTCGCGCGCTTCAATCCAGTGACCTATGCGCTGGAGGCCATGCGCGCCGCGCTTCTGGGAGGCGCTACTGTCGCCGCGCTGTGGCGCCCTCTGACGGTCCTTCTGCTGTCCGCGGTGGCGCTCTTGCCGATTTCCATGGGTGTATTTGCCTGGGCGCTTCGCCGCACAAAAATCACCGGTACTCTGACGCATAGCTGACAGAAAAAAAGCCGGCCCCGCAGTGCGGAGCCGGCTTTAGGCAATCTACGTCGAAATTGTTTAAGACTTCTTTTTCTTCATGTTGACTTTGGTGTCGATGCCCGGAGCCATTAGTTGTAGTTGCTCGAGCCCTTGCTTGGCCTGCTGGCCCCACGTTCCGTTGGGGTCGAGATCGACCGCTTTCTGGTAGGCCTCAATCGTTCCTGGAGCAAAAGTAATTACCTCCTTGTCGCCCACCTTTTTCGACGTCAGCTTGTACACCAGCGAAGCGCCAAGGAGATACCACGTCTGGGGATTCTTGGGATCAAGCTCCGCGGCCTTCTGCAACGGTTCGACGGCGTCACCGAGGCGATTTGCGTTGTACAGGCTGATCCCGAAGTTGCGCCATGCCGTCGCGGCATTCGGCGGATCCAGTTCTGCGCACTTCACGTAAGCCGCGCGTGCTTCGTCGATTTTTCCCAGGCGCGCCAGGACGTTGCCCAAGTTGTTGTAGTATCCCGGCACCTCCGGCTTCAGAGTAATCGCCTGCTGGTACGCATTCGCCGCTTCCTCGTTGCGCCCTCCGGTGTCATACGCCTCTCCGAGCTTGACCCAGACCAGAGCCGCATTGGGATCCTTCTCAGCCAGATTCTTCTGCGCCTCCAGAAACTCCGCTGCCGCCTGATTCGACAGGTCTGTCAGTTTCTGCTTCAGCGCGCTGCGCTGATCCACAGCTGCTTTCTGCAGGTCAACCTTGGCCTGCCTCTCTTGGACAACGATGAGATCCCCCGCAGCGACGTGTGCTTTCAGTCCTTCGATGCTTTTCTTTGCCTCTTCGTTCTTCTTCGCTGCTTCTTGATACTCTGCGCCCTGCTTGGCGGCGATGTCCTTGAAGTTGAGGTCCACCTTCGCTTCAACGCCGCTCTGCACGCGGCAATTGGCCTCGTAGGGCTGATTCGGAGCCGGGAGCAGGACGCGAACCACGTAGATGCCCGAATGCAGATTCCGGAACATGTAATTCCCGTCTTTGTCTGTCTTGGTGTCCGACTTGGCGCCCTGCTCACTTACGGCCTGAATGCCGAGATCCGCCCACGGTTTGCCGGCGACATCCAGGATCTGTCCACGAATGACGCCGTCGTTCTGAGCCGCGGCGCGCGGTGTGAATACGCTGGCCAGCGCGGCCATCAGAATGACGGCGAGTACCCACGACTTATGAAAACTCTTCATGCTCCATTCTCCTTTTTCACGGGGGAGCCCCGCCCGATGTGCCCGGGCGATGTGCGCCCTATTATCTCTCATCCGGGCCAGATTCCAAGCTCAGTGCGATGCGGAAACGGCTCGGCGGTAGGGGATGGGGTCCGGTAAGCCAGCTTTCGCGAAGGCGCGCAGCCGGAACAGGCAGCTATCGCAGGCGCCGCAGGCGGTATCTTCGTTCTGGTAGCACGACCAGGTTAGATGCAGCGGCGCACCCAGCTCGATGCCCCGGCGGATAATGTCACTTTTCTTCAGTGTGATCACCGGAGTTACGATTTCGATTTGCGTCTCCGGCCGCGTGCCCACGCGGATCAATTCCTGAAACACGCGGTAATATTCCGGCCGGCAATCCGGGTATCCGGAACTGTCTTCCGCCACGGCCCCGATGTAAATCGTGCCCGCACCGATCGCTTCCGCCCAGCTCACGGCGACCGAAAGAAAATGCGCGTTGCGAAATGGCACGTAGGTCACTGGAATCGCGCTGCCTTGCGGCCCCGGAGCGCCCAATTCATTTTCGGGAACGGCAATGTTCCGGTCGGTCAGAGCGGACCCGCCAATGGCGCGAAAATGATCGAGCTGCACGATGAGCCGCTCGCGCACCTGGTAGAAATCAGCAATCTCTTCAAACGCGCGGCGTTCGCGGTCCTGCGTCCGCTGCCCATACCCGGCGTGAAGCAGCGCGATACTTGCAGCACCATGGCGCGCGCGCGCAATCGCAGCGCTGACGCAGGAGTCCATCCCGCCGCTCAGTAGCACCACCGCTTTGCGTGAATCGGTCTTCAAGCCGTTCGTCAATGTCGTATTCCCAGTCTTCCGCCGCGCCCGAATCAAACACCCTTCGTCGCCGGCTCCCAGATGAACTTGTGCAATTGCAAACCCAGCCGCACCGGCAAACCATCGGCGAGGATCCATTCCGCCAGCGTTCGCGGCTCCAGGCCCTGCCACTTTCCTTCCGGATCCACAAACACCGGGGAGAACAAAACCTGCTTCACGCGCCGCGCCAATTCATGTTGCAGTGTGAAGTCCCGCGCAAATTCATAATCGCGCCGCGTCGAAAGCACGAATTTCACTTCATCCTTTTCGCTGAGTGCCTCCAAGTTGCGCATTTCGAAAGTATCCGGTTCGCCGGAGTCCGGACACTTCATATCGACGATCTTGATCACTTCGCGGGGGAGCCCCCCGATGAATCGCTCGCCGCTCGTCTCGATCATCACGGTATATCCCATTCCAAGCAGCTTCTCCGCGAGCGGATGAATTTCTTCCTGTAGCAGCGGCTCGCCACCGGTCAATTCGACCAATGGCACAGTCGATTGTGACCCCTGCATTTTCTCGCTACGCCCTGTGAGTTCATCAACCCGCGCGAGAACCTCCTCGACGCTCATTTTCTTTCCGCCGTGGAACGCGTACGCCGTGTCGCACCAGATACAGCGCAGGTTGCAGCCCGTCAGCCGCACAAAAATGCAAGGCAGACCAGCGCGGGTGCCTTCGCCTTGAATCGATTTGAAGATTTCAGTGATGATCATGGCCCGCCGCTGCCACTATTGGCGGTTAGTTTCCGGTTTGCGCGCATTCCGCCGGGATAGCCAATAGATCGCACCAAAGAAAAGCGCCATCGCGAGGAGAAGACGAGGATAACCGGCCGCAAGTCCCATATAGCGCAGGACGACGATGTATCCCGCCGCCACCAGCAGCGCAGGAATCATGATGATGAAAAAAGACCGGTTCATCGGCTCACCTGCATCTTAAGCGCCCTGCGCCCCTGGCCGGTACTGCGCCCTGCTGGTATCCGTTTCCCACAAAATCACGTCCGTAACCCGGGCGCCCGGAGGTAGACCATTCAATTGCCGCGTGACTTCGTCGTAAAAATATTTCGCGACGTTTTCCGCCGAAGGATTCACGGTCTTGAACGGCTCGAGATCGTTCATGAACTGGTGATCGAGTCTGCCCATGATTTCTCGAATCACCTGCTTGAGCTGCGTGAAGTCCACCAACAGTCCAATCGAATCGAGCTGCGGTCCCTCAAGCGTCACGCGCACACGATAGTTGTGGCCGTGGACATTCTCGCACTTACCTTTGTAACCCCGCAGTGCATGTCCTGCCGAAAACGTCTCTTCCACGCTGACTTGAAACATATCTCTCCAGAATCGCCTTACCCGCTTGCTGCGAGTCTCCTTAGATCGTGGCCCTTCAGGCGGGACTTGCGGAATTGGCGCTCAGTCGCTCGGGACCGCCACTCCCCTTGAGAAAGCGGGCGACATCAACCAGTTCGTGTGTCTTCCCGTACTGCGGCAGCGACTCCAGGAAAATTTTACCATAGGGCATGCGTTGGAGGCGGGTATCCAGCAGCGCGAGCACTCCGCGATCCGTCTTCGCTCGAATCAAACGCCCGAAGCCCTGCTTGAGCGCCAAAACCGCTTGTGGAACTTGAAATTCAGCGAAAGGATTGCGCCCGTCATCCTGCAAGGCCCGCACGCGCGCCGCGACGATGGGGTCGCTGGGGACCGCAAACGGCAGCCGATCCACGATGACGCAGGAAAGCTGCTCGCCCGGCACATCCACGCCCTGCCAGAAGCTGGCCGTTGCGAAGAGCACCGCCGCCTCCGTGTTCTTGAAGCGTTCCAGCAGCACGGAGCGCGGAGCCGTACCTTGTAACAGCAGCGGAAAAGGCACCCGCGGCCGCACGCGTTCGAAAAGATCATTCATTTGCGAATAGCTGGTAAAAAGGCAGAACGCGCGGCCCTGGCTGAGTTCCAGCAATTGCACGATTTCATCCGCCGCCTTCCCCGGGAACCCGGCGTCGCGCACGTCCGGCATCTTTCGCGGCAGGTACAGCAGTGCCTGGCTCGGAAAATCGAACTCGGGCGGCAGCGCGCGGTCCTTCGCATGATCGATGCCGAGCCGCTGGCGAATGTAATCGAAGCGCCCGCCGACGGTAAGCGTCGCGGACGTCAGGATGACCGTGTCGAATTGCTCGAAGAGCCGCTCCCGCAGAATCTGGCTGACGTCGATAGGAGTAGCGGTCAGGAAAACTCCCTTGTTTCGGCGTTCGTACCAGTAAACGAAATTCTTCTCGTTGGATTCAAAGAGAAACGAAAACTCCTGCCGCAATTCGAAGCTTCTTCGCGCGATGCGCGTCAGTTCTTCCGGCTTGGCCGCAAGCGCCGCAAATTCCGTCTCCACGCTTTTTAGCGACGCCACCAGCGAATCGTAGGCTTCGCGGTTCTGTTCGAGAAAGGCCTCGCGCTCGTTCCGCGTGAAGGAAAAACGCCCGTCGCGCGGCGGGAACAACTCGAAGAAGCTGCGGCTGCGTTCGCGAATCCGCTGCGTCTTCCGCAGCAGTGACGGCGTGCCCAGATGCAGCAAGCGCAATGTCTGATCCGCGTCTCGCGCCAGTTCCTCAAACCGGTAATTCGAAATCTGACGCCCGAAATAATCGCTGGCCACATCTTCCATTTCGTGCGCTTCGTCGAATACCACTGCCGAGTATTCCGGCAGGATGCTGCCGAAATCGTCCTGCTTAAGCGCCAGATCCGCAAAAAATAGATGGTGGTTTACGATGATCAGGTCGGCTTCTTTGGCCCGCTGTTGCATGGTTGTCAAAAAACACTGGTTGAAATCCGGGCACTTTTTTCCCGTGCAAGTGTCCCGCCGCGCATCCAGCCGCGTCCATAAATCCGAATCGTCGGGAAGAAAT
>JBGQCW010000110.1:0-6534 GCA_041495565.1 Candidatus Acidiferrum sp. | reverse complement strand
TGAGCCGGTCGATGTCGCGCTCGGTGTTGAACAAGTGCGGCGAAACGCGAATGTTGCCTTCGCGCAGGCTGACAACAACATTTTCCTTCCGCAGGTGGTTGTAAACTTCCGCCGTTTTCTCCGGGCTGCGCGCGGCAAAACATCCATAGGGGCCGCGCCGCGCGGCATCCAGCGGACTCGCCGGGACAAAGCGATCTTTGGGGAGGCGTTCGAACAGCAGCTCGATCAATTTCCGGTTGTGCGCCGCGACCAACTCGGGTCCCATGCGCACCACGAAATCAACGGACACGTCCATGGCCGCCAGGTTGAAATTGAAATAACTGGCCCATTCGGGCGAGTCCCAGCGCTTGGCGCTTGCCGCGGGCTTCGGGTCATCGAAGTTCAAGGCCGCGAAGTTGTCCGAGCCTGCCACCGCCATCCAATAGAATGGACCCGGCCGGACAATATTCAGGTGCTCGCTTTTCACCCAAAAGAATCCCGTGCCGAAGGGGCTGAGCAGCCATTTGTAGCCCGCGCAGACGAGAAAGTCCGCGCCCAATTGATTTACGTCCATCGGCAGCGCGCCGCAGCACTGGCTGACGTCCAGCAGCAGCAGCGCTCCTTGTTTGTGACATGCGGCGGCAACGCGCGGCGCATCCAGCAGCGAGCCATCGTCGTAGCGCACCATGCTCACGGAAACAACGCGCGTTCTCGGCGTGATCGCCGCGATCAAATCGTCCGCCGAAATAAATCTTTCTCGAGGCGCGACTATTTTCAGCTTCAGGCCCTCTCGTTCTTCCATGGGCTTCCACGCCGTGTACTGCAGAGGGAATTCGCCCTTCGAAGTGACGACTTCATCGCCCGGCTTCCACGCCAGCCCATATGCCACTGCCGCTACACCTGCGCTCGCTCCGCTGGTTAGCGCAACTTCTTCGGCTTTTCCGCCGATCAGTATCGCAATCGATGCCCGAACACGATTTGGCACTTCGAAAAAAGTCGAGTCCGGCATGTGGTGCGGATATTTCTTCGCTTCGAGCGCGGCTTGCACCGCGCGGATGGAAACTTTCGGCATTGGCGCCTGGCCCGCCAGATTCAAATAGGTCGCGTCTTCAATCTCGAACCACTCTTGCCGCCAGTCGGTTTGCAGGGAAGTTGTCGTCGTAGCCATGAGCCTCTCCTTGGAGGGAGTCACTGAGCATCTAGCTTCGGGCATACGCAGCTGGATACAACGTCCAATTTGGGCAGGCAGTCCCCGCTAAAAATGGCCGCGAAGTTCGCGAAACGCCGGCAGAATCACAAGCTTTCCCGACCCCGCCATCACCGGCTCGTGCTCCAGATTCCAGGTGTGCTGGTGCGGAATGTAAACGGCGTTCAGGCCGATCTTCATCGCCGGATTGATGTCGCTGCGCGGGCTGTTGCCGATCATCCAGCCGTGGGACTTCACGATCTTGTGTTTGTGAACCAGGCCGCCGTAGGTCTCCGAATCTTTTTCCGGCACGATCTCGATGAATTCAAAAAATCCCTGCAAGCCGGATCGTTCGACCTTCGCCGCCTGCTCCGCGGGCTCGCCCTTCGTGAACAGAATCAGGCGGTGCCGCTCCGTGAGATACGCCAGAGTCTCGGGCACGCCATCCAGAATTTTCGGCGGAGTGCGTTCCAGGTCGACGACGCGGCTGTGAATCAGCGCCAATGTTTCGCGCTTGGCCATCTGCTCGGAGAGTTTTATGTAGGTCTCTTCCAGGGAACGGCCGAAGCTGCGCACGCCATAGCCGTACTGGCGGATGTTCTTGCGTTCCGTTTCATTGAGAATGTGGCGGATGTATGCGCGGGCATACCCGCAGGGCTCAACGATGCTGATGAAATCCTCGATTAGCTTCTCGAAGAATACGTTGTTTTCCCAGAGCGTATCGTCCGCGTCAATCAGCAGAGTATGGCGTCGCATCGGAATTTGCTCGTATTGGATTTCGCACGGCTGGCGTCGCGCAAGCCGCGCGCCCCTCTTTCAGTCTAACAGCCGGATGGCATCTTCTGCGATGCGAGCCGCGGCGCCGGGTTTGCCTAAGCCGCGCGCGGCATCCCGCATTCTTGCCAGACGCGCCGAATCGTCCAGCAGCGCTGCAATCTTCCACGCCGCCGCCGGCAGATTGTTGCACCGAATCGCCGCGCCTGCTTCCAGTAAGTGGTCCGCGTTGCGTTCCTCCTGGCCCGGGATCGGTTCGATGAGCGCCATCGGCAGCGCACGCGCCAACGCTTCGGAGGTAGTTAGTCCCCCGGCCTTGCCGACCATCAGGTCCGCTGCCGCCATGTATTTATCCATCTCGGCCGTGAAGCCCACAGCGCAAAGTCTCGCGGAGCCCGATGGCAGTTTCCCCGCCTCCTTGGCCAATTCTTCCAAACGCTTGCAAGTCTTCTCGGATTTTCCTGCAATCGCGACGATCTGCCAGGGCCGCTGCAGCGCCAGCAAATCTTTCACCAGTTGCTCGACCGGGCCGATCCCATAACCCCCCGCCGAGATGAGAATCACGATTGCCGTTGCGTCGAGCCCTAATTGTTTCCGGGCATCGGACCGGCTGACCGGAGTGGCGAACAACGGATCGATCGGTATGCCGGTAACGCGCAATTTTTCCCGCGGCACGCCGATGCGCGCGAGATACTCCGCTGCTTCGTCCATGGCGACGTAGTAGCGATCCACTGTGCGGCACAGCCACATGGCGTGCACGTCGTAGTCGGTCACGACGATGGCGTTGTGCGCGCGCAACTTTCTTTTGGCAATGAGCCACGCGATGATTTCCGCCGGAAGGAAATGCGTCGCCACGCAGAGATCCGGCTGGATGCGTTTTAACAACCGAATCATCGGCCCCGTATTCAAGCGGTCGAGCGCCAGGCGCTGCCGCGGGTGATGCCACGGCTGGTCCGTGCGCTCGTAGAGGATGCCCATCAACTCCGGCGCGCGCCGGACCATCAAAATGTAGGTTTTGTCGTAGATGCGTTGGAAAAGTTTGCTGACGTGCTGGAGCGCGTCGATGTGTTCCACGACGCAATCGCCGCGCGCTGAAAACGCCTTTTCCAGCGCCTGCGCGGCACGCACGTGTCCCGCGCCCGATGATGCCGAGAGCAACAATACCCGCGGCTTGGTCTTCATCTGCGGGAAATTCCCCTGAGTGCGGCGGGCATCACGAAGCCTTACGCTGACCCACGGCGAGCTGCTCGAGAATTCCTCGCGCGACTTTCTGGATCCCACCGAAGCGCGTCAGGTAGTCCTGGAAGTCATGGTTTAGCAGTTGCGCTTCCTTGGGGCCCAGCTGCGTCCGCAGAATCATGTCGCGCAGTTTTACGGGGTGCGGGAGCAGCGCCTCTTCCTGCAATTCCTCCAGCGCGATTTTGGCGTCGTAGTGATACATGGCTTCCCCCAGCAAAAAAGATTGTTCCTTCGTATTGTACTCAGTTAGCGGCGCACCGGGTGAGTTGCCCGAGGAAGTGGATCGGAGCCGTGGTCTTACGCAGCAGTCGCCGCGACCGGCATGAATTCATAGCGCGCGATTTTTGCAGCGATGCCGACTCGCCCATTTTCGCTTGGCTCGACGCGCACGATCTGCCCATGGCAGCGGATATTTACATCGCCCGATTGCGTAATCTGCTGGGGAAGCGTGATGACAAACTCGATCTCACTGCCGATTTCGAATTTGGCATCGGCGAGGAAGTAGAGTCCGCGATAGCTGACATCGCGTGTGCTGGCGCTCAACTCTCGCCCTCGGGCCTCCAGCGGCAGTACACGCATGGGGAGGCTCATCGTGAATCGCCGTGCTTCGCGGCGATCCGCTCCGTCACTCATTGATGCCCCCTGAGTCTGGCTGGGTTCGGCGCAAACCTAACATCCGCCTCCGCAAACTGCAACGCGAAAATCAGTCTTTTTTGTCCTAGTACGAGGTCTTGTCCATTTCGGTACCTCAGCAATATACTTTGGGGTATCCCCGCCCGCCGGGCAGTACTGTTACGCCTATGGAGAGCCGCGAGCATCGCCGTGTGCGGATGCGCCTTCCGGTACGCTTGCGCTGGACTACGCCCTTCGGTCAGAAAATCGAATTAGGGCAAACGATCGACGTCTCCCGCAGCGGACTGCTGGTATCCACCAAAGCGCCCCATAACTCGGGCGTGCCGCTGTGGGTCACCTTTCCTTACGACTCTTCCCCCGGCGATGGGCAGCCGGAGATGTCCGCGCGCATCGTCCGGTGCGGCGAAGTGCTGGAAGTCATTCACGCCGCCAACGCGCGCGAGAAAGTTCAAACGGACAGCGCGTCGGCGGCGGAGCGTTCCGCGAAATTGGATCGACTCGCCCCCGCACTTGCCCTTTGTGATGCTCCGGCGACATTCGCAGTTGCCATTCAATTTGAGGAGCACGCGAACACTCCATCCAACGGGAATAGCTATCGCAGTGAACCCGAGCGGCGGGGCAGCCCGCGGCGTGCCCTGGCCGTGCCTGTGCGCGTGCGTCCGGAAACTATCCCGTGGTTTGAGGAGGCCATGACCATCGATTTCTCGGCGAACGGCATGCGCTTCCGCAGTCATCGCGAGTATGCGCTGGGAGATTATTTGAAAGTTGCGTTGGAAGACTCTACGCCATGGCACGGGACCGGTGAATTTCGCTCGATGGTGGTACGCGTCGCCCCTGCGCCGGACACTTTTGCTCTCGATGTCAGCGTTTGCCGCGTGAAATAACTTCCCTCGAAGCGCATTCGGCCATTCGGTCTTTTTCCGCTCGATGCGTTACACTCCAAATTCATTCAAGGCTTATCGATGACCGCGGCACATGACTCGCGCAATTGTTTTCTTGAAGGTCCCGCAGGTCGCCTTGAAGCGATTCTCTGGAAACCGTCCGCCGTCGAGCGTCCCCCGCTCGCCGCGGTCGTCTGCCACCCGCATCCTCTTTTTGGCGGCACCATGCACAACAAAGTTATCTATCAGGCCGCAAAGTCGCTGGATGCGCTGGGAATGCCCGTGCTGCGATTCAATTTTCGCGGTGCAGGGCTAAGCGCCGGCGAACACGACCGCGGCCGTGGCGAGCAGGGCGATGTCCGCGCCGCGCTCGACTTTCTCACGACAGAATTTCCTGGCGTGCCGCTCTTGATGGCGGGTTTCAGTTTTGGCTCCCTGGTGGGATTGCGGGTGGGCTGCGAAGATCCCAGAGTCTCTCACCTAATCGGTCTCGGCATTCCCGTCAATAAGTCTGATTTTTCTTTCTTGAGTCAGTGCAAGAAGCCCAAACTCTTCGTGCAAGGGAGCAACGACGAGCACGGAGCAGTGGAGAAGGTTCGCGCGCTCGTTGCATCGCTGCCCGGTGACAACCACCTCGTTGTCGTGGAAGGCGCCGATCACTTCTTCGTCGGCAAACTCGATCAGCTAGATGGCGCGATCAATACCTGGTTCACCGATGGAGTTTTCAGGCTTCGACACTAGAGCTGGTGGTTTGCAGTTTCTCTTTCGACTCTCTGCGAACTCCGTATCCTCCGCGTTGAAATCGGATCTTCTTCAGGCTCCTTCGCCACGCGAGAAGAGCTTGCTGAAGTCGTCGACCGTGGCCGGAGGCACGGCCACAAGCCGCGCGTTGGCTTTCACGTGTTCTACTCGCGACATTCCCACCAGCGCCGTGGTGATTCCTGGAGATGAACGCACAAACTGCAGCGCGCGCTCCGCGTCATTCTCCAGCCCTAGAGCCTCCGCCACATACCCCGGCAGATTCCGAGCCACCTGCCCTTGCAGCAGCGAAGCGCTGGCGATCAGCGTGATATCCAGCTCGCTCGCAGCCTCCATGATGGTGCGGTCGCGCCCCCGCACAGACTGATTGCCGAGAGTCAGCGCTTCCGTCATACCCAGGTTGAACGGGAGTTGCACGAAGCGGAAGCGATGCCTGCCTCCCGCAATTTCCTGCGCAATTTGCGCGATCTCGCCCAATTGCATGGCATCACGCGCGCGTGCATCTTGCCGGAAGCCGTTCCAGGTGGCCATGCCGTAATACTGAATCTCGCCGGCCTGCACCGCCGATTCGAGAAACGTAAACGCTTCGCGCACACGGATTAGGAATTCTTCCTTGCTCACTTCGGCGAGCTGGGTCTCCGGATTGTGCAGGTAGTAGATATCCACGCATTCGACGCCAAGATTCTTCAGGCTGCGCCCGAGCTGGTTTTTCAGGAATTTTGGCGTCATGCAATGACTGCCGGCGGCGATGTCTTTCGCGCTAAACACGCCCGGCTGAATATATTCGCGGAAAAAATACTCGTTGGGATCGGCCGGCATCGAACCATCAGGAGTCAGGTAACCGCCCTTCGTGCAAAGCACGAATTCCTCGCGAGGAATGCCGCATGCGGCCAACTGCTGGATCGCCGCGCCGATGCTTCGTTCGCTCCGCTGGAATCTGTAATTGATCGCGGCGTCAATTACGTTGATGCCATTTTCCACCGCCGCGACAACTGCCGCCGTATAGCCCTCATCCGTTTTTGTGTCCGGCTGTCCGAGATACGTGCCGATCCCGATGGAGGACAGCACGAGCCGGTGTGTTTC
>JBGQCW010000109.1:0-6543 GCA_041495565.1 Candidatus Acidiferrum sp. | reverse complement strand
GATCATCACGACGGCAGCGAAAGTCTGTCCCGCGGGAGAAATCGGAAGTACTTTTGCGAGATACTCGCTGAAAACGCGCGCGAGAGCAGCCACGGAGCCGCTGGCAATGACAAGAAAGAGACACCAGCCGTAGAAGAAGGCGGAGATGCGGCCAAATCCATCGCGAATGTAGCAATAGAGGCCGCCAGCTTCAGGATTGGCGGCAGCAAGCTCGGCGTAAGTGAGCGCGCCGAGCAAAGAGAGGACGCCGCCGACGAGCCAGACCAGGAGCGCGAGCCCGACGGAACCGTCGACTTGGCGAAGAATGGGGCCGGGCGTTCGAAAGATGCCGGAGCCGATGACCGAGCCGATGAAGAGAAGCAAAAGATCGCGGAATCGAAGTGTGCGGAGAAGTTGTGGCATTTTCAAGCTGCCGCGTTGCCACGCGCGAACAGCCGAGAGGCATCATAACCGGAGTTTGGGAGCGGTCAATGAGAAGTTCAAGAAAAGTAGAACGGCGCGGGCATGAAGCACAGAAGGAAGACGATGAACGCGCAAAGCGCTGCCCATCGGCGGGTTGGGTCGAGAGGGGTGGAATCGTAGATGGGAGCGACACGGAGAAAGCGTATGGCGAGAAGTAAGCAACCCCAGATGTACCAGCCCTGCCAGAACTTGAGAAACCCAAGAAAGATGAGACCGAGAGGAAGCAGGACGGACATGTAGCGGTGGAGGCGAGCGCTGATCGAACGGAGGATATGGCCACCATCGAGCTGGGCCGCAGGAAGAAGATTGAGCGACGTGGCAAAGAGACCGACCCAGGCGGCGCGGCCGATGGGGTGAATCAAGAGAGTGCCGGGGGAGACGCCGGGATGGAGCAGGGCCGCGAATAGACGAAGCAACAGCGGAATGCCGAAGACGAAATCGGCCTGTGCCGTGTCGGCAAGAGTTGGAACGATCTTCGCGTGGAGAACGCCGTAGGCGAGCGCGGGAATCGCCAGAATAAAACCCGCGAACGGGCCGGAAGCGCCCACATCGAAGAGAGCTCGTGCGGTGCGAATGGGGGAGCGAATCAGAATGAAAGCGCCGAACGTGCCGATGAGCGAAGGGAAGGGAATGAAAAAAGGATAGCTGGCGCGAATGTGATGGTGGCGGCAGGCGAAGAAATGACCGAGTTCGTGCGTGAGAAGAATGGCGAGCAAGGTGATAGCGAAAGGAAGGCCCGCGGCGAGGCCGGCGGGATGCTGGTAGAAAAGCTTGAAGGCGCGGACAAATTCATCGAGAGAAGCTGCTTGATTATTTGCGTAGGAGATAGCGAACTGGGTGCCGGCGGCGAGGCAGGTGCAAAGAGTGAGGAGGAATAACACGCACGCGATGATGAGCATCTTTCGCGGCGGGCGGCTGGGAACGGAAGTGTAATGGAAATCGCCGGGGGGAACGGCGCGCCAATCAATATGGATGGGAATCGTGCTGCGCGGGTCTTCTGGAAGCGGTGGATTCACGAAATGTTTAAAGAAACCGAGATGGATGGCGCTTGACGATACGGCGCGGTGAGACTATTCCGCCTTCTTGGTGGCTTCGAGGCCTTGCAGCTCTTTGCCGGGCTTGAAGCGCACGGCCTTGCCGGGAGGAATGTTGACCTCTTCGCCGGTGCGGGGATTACGGCCGATGCCGGTCTTGCGCGGCTTGACGCTGAAGACGCCGAAGCGGCGGAGTTCGATGCGCTGGCCGCGGCCGAGAGCTTGCTTGAGCGATTCGAAAACGGTTTCAACGGCCTGCTCGGCCTTGGTGCGGCTGATGTTCGTCGTGGTGACGACGGCGTTCACAATGTCCAGCTTGATCACACGAGCCTCCGAAGAATCCGTGGGCAGATGCTAGAGGGTGCGGGGTGGGTTGTCAAGACGTGAGGGGTAATCTACACTGAACCTCTTTCGAGCAGGCATTTTTCGATGTGGTTGATTGCGATTCGCAGAGAACCCACAAGTCGAAGATAGAACCAGGGGAGGAATGGATGGCCGTTAAGCCAGACCGCTGGATCCGGCGCATGTCGCTGGAGCACAAGATGATCGAGCCGTTCACGGACCGGCAGGTGCGCGAGGGAGTGATCAGTTACGGAGTGTCGTCGTACGGTTACGACATCCGTGTGGCGGACGAGTTCCGGATTTTTACGAACGTGAATTCGACGATCGTCGATCCAAAGCATTTCGATGCGCGGTCACTGGTGGACATCAAGGCCGATGTCTGCTTGATTCCGCCGAATTCGTTTGCGCTGGCGCGGTCGGTGGAATACTTCCGAATTCCGCGGAACGTGCTGACGATTTGCCTGGGCAAGTCGACGTATGCGCGCTGCGGAATCATTGTCAATGTGACGCCGTTCGAACCGGAGTGGGAAGGGTTCGTGACGCTGGAAATCAGCAACACCACGCCGTTGCCTGCGAAGATTTATGCAAACGAAGGGCTGTGCCAGGTGATCTTCTTCGAGTCCGATGAAGAATGCGAAGTGAGTTACAAGGACAAGAAGGGGAAGTACCAGGCGCAGAGCGGGATTGTCTTGCCGCGGATTTAAGCGCTTGCCCGCTTCTCCGAACGATTTGCAGTAAAAAGGCGCGTCATGACACGGTCAGGGCGCGCCTTTCTTGCGCAACTACGTCAGTGTGACGGTGACCAGCGGGTAGCCGCGATCGCGCCAGGCATCCAAGCCACCCTGCAGCGGCCGGATGCGCTTGATGCCATTTTTTTTGAGGAGGAGCGCCACACGGGCGCTCGTGGCTTCGTTGGGTCAAGTACAGTAGAGAATCACTTCGCGATCGCGCGGCAAACGGTCGTTCTTCTCCTGCAGTTCCTTGGCGTCCATGCGGAAAGCGCCGGGAATCGTTCCGGGCTCCGCATCGAAATCCATGGAATGGCGCAGGTCGACGATGACGAGTTTTTCGCCGGAGTCAATTTTTTCCTTGAGTTCGTCAACGGTGATGCGTGAGATGCGCAGTTCCCGGAGAAAGCGCTGGCGAGCGATAAATTTGTACGCGATGTAAGCAGCAAGAGCGCCCACGACAAGGACCATGAGCCAGCCGCCGAGGGACGCAAGATGCTCCGCTACGCGCTCGATCTGACCGCTGAATACGTAGCCCAGGCCGAGAAACGTGGCTGCCCAGAAAAGCGCCCCCAGCGCATCGAAGAGAAGAAAGCGCCGGGCACGCATGTGAAAGATGCCGGCAAGCGGGGGAGCGACGGTGCTCAAACCCGGCAGGAACTTGGCAAGAAGGAGCGAGCGGGCGCCCTGCTTGGCGAAAACGCCTTCGGTGCGCCGAACGCAGGAATCCGGCTCCAGCGAAATTTTGCAGAGGAGCTGCAGGATCTTGATGCCTTTGCGGCGGCCGAGCTGATACCAGATCGAATCCGCCGCAACCGCCGCGAGCACGGTGTAAAACAGCGAGGCAAAAAAACTCAGGCGGCCGGTGCCGGCAAGTGCGCCGGCGGCCAGCAGCAACGGCATGGCAGGGAGGGGGAGTCCCACTTGCTCTGCGAATACCCAGCACAGCAGGACTACGTATCCATGATGGAGAAGAAACTCGAGTGTGCTGTGCATGACGAAGGCAGGTCCGCGACCTCCAATTATTCCGAAAGGAAAGGAGCAGTATGCTCCCAGTGACCAGACATGACAAAATCGGCGATCGGCTTGCGCGTCCTCGGCGCCATCTCACGATCCTTCAACGGCTGAGGCAAGGATGCTGGGTCGCCCGGAAAACCGATTGCGAGCGCAGCGAGGGCATCCCAGCCAGACGGAATTCCAAATACTTGGCGGGCTTTCTCTGGATCAAAACCGGCCATTTGATGGACGGCCAGGCCGCGCGCGGTCGCTTCCATGGACAACAAGGCCGTTGCGGCGCCTAGATCGTATGAAGCGTTCCGGTTCGGCGTGTTGTTTTTCGCAAACGCGAGTTTCGCGACAGCGATCGCCAATACCGGCGCACTCTTCGCCCAATTCGCGTTGAACTCTACTAACACGCTTAGCGTTTTCGCGAAGTTTTCTTTGTTGTCCTTGGTCGCGACGAGATAGGCCCAAGGCTGTTCGTTGTTGCTGGATGGCGCCCAGCGTGCCGCTTCGAAAAGACTGCGCAGGATATCCGGAGCAATTGCTTTGTCGGCGAAGGCGCGCGGGCTCCAGCGCTCGCGGATCAATTCATGAATCGGGGAGTCGGTCGGTGCTGACTTTTGCATTGCTTTGTCCTTAGATACGATCACAGCTTTGATGACAGAATTCGCGCGGGCGGTGCATATCC
Source organism: Candidatus Acidiferrum sp. (assembly GCA_041495565.1). Taxonomy (GTDB): domain Bacteria; phylum Acidobacteriota; class Terriglobia; order Acidiferrales; family UBA7541; genus Acidiferrum. Next base: position 2,287 of record JBGQCW010000109.1, on the reverse strand, counting down.
ACCGCCCGCGGAGCACTTTGCATTGCCGAACGCCGGTAGCGCGAACGGCTTATTTGTCCTTCTTTACCAGTTCCACGTCGATGGTGATGGAAACATCGTTAGAGACGACGACACCGCCGTTGTCCAGCGTGGCATTCCACTTCACGCCAAAGTCCTGGCGGTTGACCTTGGTTGTGGCCAGAGCAGCCGCGCGCTGATTGCCCCAGGGGTCCTTGATGGGTGCGGTTGGGCCATCCACGTCGAGAACGACCTCCTTGGTAGTGCCGCGAATGGTGAGGTCGCCGGTGACTTCGAGTTTGCCGGGAGTAACTTGTTCGACCTTTTTGGATTTGAAGGTCATTGAGGGGTAGTGGGCAACGTCGAAGAAACGGTCGCTGCGAAGGTCTTTGTCGCGGTCGGGCTCGCGAGTATCGACGGTAGTGACGTCGATGGTGACATCGACGGTGGACTTGGTGATGTCCTTGTCATCGAGTGCGACCGTGCCGGTCACCTTGCTGAAAGCCCCTCGAACGGTGGAGATCGCCAGATGGCGGACGGAAAACTGCGCCGAAGAGTGCTGCGGATCGATCTGCCAATTGGAATTGGCAGCGGCGGCGGGCAGTGAAAGAACGGCTGCGACGCTGGTGGTAAGCGCTAAACGCGAGAGACTGATTCCCATTCCTTGTTCTCCTTTTGTATTTGACTGTGTTTCTATAACTCGTTCCGAAAGATTTTGTTACTCAGGCTTGCGCGCGCGGAGTTCCTCCAGCAGTGCGCCGAGAGTTTTCAGGCGCACTGCTGGTAGATGCCGGAACTGGCGCTTGTGAAGATCGTGAACCGGCTCGTCGAGAGTTTTTAGAAGGCTGAGTGCTTGCGGCGTGATGCGTGTTTTCACAACGCGGCGGTCGTCGGTCTGCCGCTCCCTGGTGATCAGGCGGCGCTTTTCCATGCGGTCGAGAAGGCGCGTCATGTCTGGATCGTGAGAAATCATGCGGTCGCCGATGCCACGGCAGGCCAAACCTTGGGGCTCGGCCCCGCGAAGAATGCGAAGGACGTTGTATTGCGCGCCCGTAAGCCCGGCGGCTTTCAAGAGCTGTTCCGCCTCCTGGCTGACGGCGTCGGCGGTTTGCAAGAGGGCCACGAAGATGCGGTCTTCCAGAGGGATGAAGGGGCTGGAGGCTTTGGAGCGCGAGTTCATGGTGGGAGTATAGTTGTTATAACGACTAGTGTCAAGAGGAAAAGATTCGGGTTTCCGGGCGATGAGCGTTCAGGGTTTGCGCAGCGGCCGCACGTGGATTTCGCTGATGAAGCTTCGGGGGCTCTGCGTGACGATGGTTTCCACGGCGTGGGCCACATCTTCGGGGCTCAGGACTTTCGAAGAGTCCTTGGGGCCGCGGCTGGAGAATTCCGTGGCGACGCTGCCCGGGCAGATCACGCTGACACGGATTCCATGATCGCGGAGATCTTCCGCCATGCAGCCGGAGAGACCGATGACGCCCCATTTGGAGGCGCAGTAGATGCCGCCGCCCGCGAAGGTGTTCTTGCCCGCGAGCGAGCTGATATTGATGATGTCGCCAGCGCCACGGCGGATCATGGACGGCGCCACCGCGCTAGAGACGAGAAAGACGCTCTTCAGATTGGTGTCGAGAACGCGATCCCAATCGGCCTCGGTCTTCTCGTGAGCGGGACCAAAGAGGCCGATTCCAGCATTATTGACGAGGATGGTGATGGGACCGAGCGCAGCCTCTGTCTTCGCGACGAGGCTGGTGACATCCGCGGGAAGCGTCACATCGGCGAGATGGGAAAAGATGCGCCGACGGGATTTGCCAAGCGCCTTAGCGGCGTCGGCGAGTGCGGCGCGATCGCGACCGCAGATGGCTACAGAAGCTCCGAGCGAGGCGAGGCGGTGCGCGATGGCACGGCCGATGCCGCGGCTCCCGCCGGTGACCAAGGCCACGCTGCCAGAAAGCGGCGCCTTTTCTTGCGGTTCTGCATTTGTGGTATTTATTGCAGCCATGAGAATTCTTCCTCTTACGGACCACTCTTTTTGTGCGACACTCATCCTATCACTAGAGTTTTCCGCAGTACTTGGGTTCTCGGAGGCTGCGAGGAAAATAGACGAGAGGCCGCCGGCCCCACGGAGAAAAATCCTCAAGAGATGAAGTCAACACCGTGTAACGCCTTGCAGATGTGGGGCTTTTTTTCCTATAATCCGAAGGTTTCCCGAATCAAAGAAATTCCCGGCTGAAGCATTCCGGGGTGTACCGGAAGAAGACTCAGGCATGGAGTATGAGCGAGGAGAAATGGG
>JBGQCW010000108.1:0-6563 GCA_041495565.1 Candidatus Acidiferrum sp. | reverse complement strand
GTTGGGCGCGAGGAATTCATGGAGAGTGCGGAAGCCGCGGCCGGAAAGAATGAGTTCCCAGCTTACCTGAGAATAGCGGCGACGCATGAAACGGAGGAGTTCGATCTGCTGCTCGGTGTGGGGAGCAAAGTCGGAGTGGCCACCTTCGGAAGGCACGACGCGGTAGCGACTGCCATCCCACACGAGAATGGACTGACCAAGACCGGTGCCCGCGGCGAGCAAGGCGCGCGTTCCGCCCGGCTCAGGCGCACCCGGATTCAAAACACAGAAATCTTCCGGTGGAAGATGCTCGAGGCTGTGGCCAGTGGCTCCCAAATCATTCAGGAGGACAACCTTGGGAACCTGGAGTTCCCTTATGAGCGTTGCAGTCTCCACGATCCAGGGAAGATTCGTGGCTCTCACGCGGCCGTTGATGACAGGGCCGGCGATGCCAAAACCGGCAGCAACGATGCGCTCACTCCCCAGATGATCGGCGGCTTGGCGCGAGAACTCCTTGACGATCAGGTCGAACTGGGCAAATTCCTTGCTCGCAAAGCGTTGCTTGAAGACGGGAGTGAGTGTGCCGCCCTTTTCCGAAAAGAGCGCCAGATTGCACTTCGTGCCGCCAACGTCTCCCGCGAGAATCACCTGTTCCCCCCGTATTCCTTGAATCGATTTAATGAGCCAATTGTTGCAACTACGGGTTGTACCACTGCCTGCCGTCGCGTTCCAGAAGAAGTTCGGATTCCCGCGGACCCCAACTGCCCGAGGCATATTGTGGCACAGTGGCGCTCCGGGCTGCGCTCCAGACATCGAGGATGGGGTCTACGAGCGACCAGGCGGCCTCGACGCTATCGCCGCGATCGAAAAGTGTGGCATCGCCGCGCACGCAATCGTTGAGGAGTGTCGCATAGGCGCTGCGCGTTCCCACGCCAAAACCCTCGCGATAGCTGAAGTTCATCGTAACGTTCCCGATGCTCATCTCCGTTCCCGGCCGTTTTGCGCCGAAAGAAATGGAGATGCCTTCATCCGGCTGGATGTTCAAGACCAGACGATTGGGTTCCACTTCACGCTCGCGGAAAACCATGTGAGGCGCGCGGCGGAACTCAATCATGATCTCGGTGGTGCGCTTGGCGAGGCGCTTGCCGGTTCGAAGATAGAAGGGAACACCGGCCCAGCGCCAATTGTCGATCAATAATTTGGCGGAGACAAAGGTCTCGGTCTTGGAAGCCGGATTGACGTTGGGCTCTTGCCGGTAGCCGGGGACCGGCTTGTCACTGAATTTCCCGGGCGCATACTGCCCGCGAACGACGGACTGCGCGACCATTTCCAGATTAAAGGGGCGAATGGACTGCAGCACTTTCAGTTTTTCGTTGCGCACCGCGTTGGCATCAAAGGATGCCGGAGGTTCCACGGCGACGAGTGAGGTGAGCTGCAGAACGTGGCTCTGAATCATGTCGCGGAGCGCGCCCGCGGTTTCATAAAAGCCGCCGCGCCGCTCGACGCCGAGCGTTTCCGCAGCCGTGATTTGGACGTGATCGACATAATTGCGGTTCCAGAGCGGCTCGAAAATTCCGTTGCCGAAGCGCAGAACCAGCAAGTTCTGGACGGTGTCCTTGCCGAGGTAATGATCGATGCGATAGACCTGCTTCTCCTCGAAAACGTTGAGGACGATCTGGTTCAGTTCTTTCGCGGACGCGAGGTCCCTACCAAATGGTTTTTCGATAATGATGCGCACCCAGGAATTCGGCGAAACAGGGCGAGCGAGCCCGGCGCGGCCGAGTTGTTCGACGATATCGGGATAAACCTCGGGGGGCGTGGAAAGATAGAAAAGGCGATTGCCGCCAAGATTCTTTGAAGATTCCAGCTCCAAGAGGCGCCTGGAGAGCTGCGCGTAGGCTTCCTGATTGTTGTAATCCCCCGGATTGTAAAAAAGGTTGGAAGCGAACCCGTCCCATTGTTTCGGATCGATGGGCCCGACTTCCGAAATGCTCTTGGCGGCATCGCCTGCCATCGTGCGGAAACTGTCGTCGGTCATCGGCGTGCGCGCAAAGCCCACGAGGGCATACCGCGGCCCTAGCGCATCGTGAATGGCCAGATCGTATAGCGCGGGAATGACTTTGCGCTTCGCGAGGTCGCCCGACGCACCGAAAAGAATTACCGTGCAGGGCTCAGCCACGTCTCCGTACCCAGAACCGGAATGACTCGTATCCGCGGCCATTTTTTCTCTCCCCGTGAATTGCGTCCCGTTCAGGTGAAAACGCGACCCCCAAAACTATACCGCAACGCCATATTTTCCAAGCTCGGAACGCAACTGCCCGGCGTTCTGGTAATGGATGGTGTTCATCCCGAGCCGGCGCGGGCTTTCCAGATTGAGAGGGCGGTCGTCGATGAACAGGCACTCTTCGGGAGGGCGCTGCGTGACTTCGAGAGCCATGCGAAATATCAATTCTTCGGGCTTGCGAGAGCGAACGTAACAGGAGCTAAAGAAAACGGGGAAATTTTTTCGAAGATGAAAGGCCTCGATGCGGAACTGGTTGAGCTCGAGCGGCTCATTATTGATGGCGCCGATGAAGTACTTGCCCGAGCTCGAGACCTTATCGAGAATAGCGCGGGTCTCCGGATATTCTTTCGATTGCGCGAACATGAAGGCGGTGAACTCCTCGCGCGTGAAAGGGCGAGGGTGATAGAACAAAGTGCGATCGACGTATTCCTCGAGAGTGATGTGCCCGGAATCGAATGCAGGGAAGGAGAGTTCGTGGCGGTCTTGAAATTCGTCCAAATCGAGATGGAAAGCGTTCGCGGCCTCGCTTCGCGATTCGCGGTCCCAACCGTTGGTCAGGATGACGCCGCCGATGTCCCAAAACAGAGTGGTGATCTCAGCCAAGGGCGCAGCACCTCCGGTCTTCGGGCTTACCTGGATAACAACCTTTTGGATGAACCCGGACGCACAAGAGTCGCAGATTTAAGGCGTAATGGTATGGATTTTTTTGAGAGCGTTTTTGAGGATGGGTTCCAACTGTAGAAGGCCTTGTTCGGCTCCGCTCGCGAGGTGCAATCGTATTACATGCCTCTGGTGACGGACAAGCGAATCGAAATCGCCGAGCGCAAGCGCCATTTGCAATTGACCGAAGGAATAGGACGCGCCCGGAATGGGAAGATCCTTCGCGGGTTCCGTGGTAATGAGCAGGAAGAGTCCCTTCGGGGGGCCGCCTTTGAACATTTGGCCCAAGCCATGAAGATAACGCGGACCGGGCGCTATCAGGACCGGTATTCCCAGCGTGGATACGAATTGATCGCGGAATCGGCGGAAAATCGTCTTCAGATTTGCGCTAATTCCAACGAAGGGCAGCAACGCCAGGTAGCCATCTTGTTTGCGGAGATCAAAAAAAGCGCCGAGCGCATCCGCCATACTCAATGTCGAAAGCTGCCGGCGTGTTTCGCCTTCCGCGTAAAGTTCGATTTCGCTCTCTCGTACACGCACGGCCGGCAGGGGAGTTTGGTGCCCGGTGGTGATGTGTTCCAGGATCTGCAGCGTTTCCGATCTGCTCTCCCGGACGTCGGGATCCTGGAAAGGATCCACATTGAGAAGCGCGCAAGCGAGAGCCGTTGCGATTTCCCACTTGAAGAGTTCGACGCCGAGCTCTTCGGGGCCGTTCAATTCGATCGAAACGATCGGCACACCTGCGCGGTGTAACTCATCGCATTTCTTACGGAGTTCCCGCTGCTCCTCCCCGGCCATTTTGAGACACGCGACGAGGCAGCCGCTTTGCAGCATTTCGATCGGGTAAGAGGATTGCCCGGAGATCGGTACGATTCCGCGCCCCTCCTTGCCGGTACTTGCCCCCACCAAACACCCGATTCGACGCGATACGGGCTTCAGGCTGTCCGTACTGAAAAAGACAAGTCGATCGAGGCCTTCGATTTCCGCTGCGGCCAGTAACGCTGCAAGTGAGAGTGCTGGGTTTGTGTCCAACGGGGCAGAAGGCCCGCAGGCATCGCGCATAGATTGCGTTCGCGCGAGAAGGTCACTCGGAGGCAAGCGACAGACCGCCGCGAGGAAAAAATTGAAATGAATCAGCGATGAGTAGCGGCCATGGATTCCCTGGGGATCGAAGAAACGGTCAATGAAGCCGTATGCACCGGCTAGCTGGCCCAGGTAGGAGTTTTCATCAGTCAATGCGACGAAATGACGCGCCGCGGAGTTGTCGCCCAGCGTTTTCAGTTTTTCGAGAAAATATAGGAACAAAGAATGTGTCTCGATGGGTTTGCCTGACTTGTTGGCGAAGACAAAGAGCGTCCTGTCAAGGCACAACATTTCTTCCAGCGCCCGGACGGAATCGGGATCTATGGTGTCGAGGAGGAATGATCTTTTCCCGATCTTTGCGGAGGGCAATCGCAAAATGGTTTCGGCGGCCAGATTTGAGCCTCCCATGGTGACGAAGACCACGTCTTCAAAACCCGCGGCTTCAATTTCTCCGGCGCGCGCGGCCACTCGAGCCATCAAAGGTCCCAATTGCGCGGGCAAATCGAGCCAGCCCAGATTGTTCTTCACGGATTCCGCTTGGTACTCTTCCACGGGCCAGAGGGAGGTATCTTTGGCCCAGAGCCGGGGAACAGCATTCTTGGCAGTGAGGTTCTGGAGCTCCCGGCGATAGGCGCTTTCCAGGATCCCTGGAAATATGGCCTGAACGGGCAGCGGCAAGGAGCCTCCTGGGCGACGCTCCAGAGGAGTACTATACTTTTTTCTTCATGTCTATACCCACAGTGGTCGCGAAGATTACTCTTCACCGCAGATTGGAAACAGCGAAGTGTAGCTCGGCTTCGAGGAATGAACTCTGTCCAGCTAGGAATTCCCGCGAAGTTGCAGTAAGGTGAAAAGGAACGGTGTTTGTTAGGAGAACAGAATGGCGAACGAATCCTGCGATCCGGCGCCCGCGCCGAGCGAACCGGTCAAGCCGGGCACGCGCATGGTGCACTGCGTCAAGTTCGGCAAGGATTTGCCGGGCTTGGATCGCATCCCCTGGAGGGGAGAGATTGGCAAGCGCGTTTACGAAAGTGTTTCGAAGGATGCGTGGAAGCTATGGCTGGAACACTCCAAGATGGTCATGAACGAGTACCGGCTGAATCCTCTTGATCCCAACTCGCAGAAAATCATGGAAGAGCAGATGGAGCAGTTTTTCTTCGGGGAAGGCTCCAAATTGCCGGAAGGGTACCTCCCCCCGAAAGCGAAAGGTTAACTCCTCTCGTTGGTCATACGGCGCGTGGCGGGATGTTCGACGGGCAGGCGCGGCGTAATCGTGAATGCCAACTTTTCATGGGCACGCCGGATGGCTTGTTCGACTTCTTCAGGATGGTTTCCCCTCGCGAAAAGAAATCCCAGATAGCTGGAGCCTTCGGGCCAGGCGGCGATGTAGTCGTGCAGCCGTGCGGTGATGACCAGGTCGGTGATCCCTGGTCCGGAGCGTGCGGCATCTTCTCCGGCAACGGCTTCCAGAACCCCGCTCTTCGGAATAGGAATCATCATGACGCCGGAGGCCAGCGGTTCGCGTAGCGAATCACTGCCTGGGAATTCGAGCGCATGCCGAAGAAGCAATTCTTCCAACCCGATCGGCTCTCCTTCCGCGCTGGATAAAAATCGAAGTGCGCGGGCGCAAAGCCCCCCAATGGGCCTCGGGGCGACTTCGAGCGGCCAAACTCCGTCGTCATTGATTCGAAATTCCGCGTGAAGCGGTCCATGCGAAAGCCCCAGGGCTCGCGCGGCATCGCGAGCGCACTGCTCGATGGCACGTTGTTCTGCATCAGGAAGCCGTGACGGCGTAACGTAAATGGACTCTTCGAAGTACGGGCCTTCGAGCGGGTCGGGTTTATCGAAGATGGCCAGGACGCGCAGATGGCCATCGGTAAGTAGCCCTTCGATCGCGACTTCCCTGCCCGGAATGTAGCCTTCCACGAGCATACGATCGAGATTCGGCTCGCGGGTGAAGCGAATTTCTGGGGATTCGAGTAACCGGCGGATTCGCGCTGAGGCGGCAAGAAATTCTTCGCGATGGTTCGTGCGCACCACGCCCTGACTCGCCGAAAGCGAGAGAGGTTTCAGCACGCAGGGAAACTGGATGCCGAGCAGCGCGGGTTCCGGCATGGGATTAATGGGAAGATCCCGAAACCAGGGCACGCGCAGCCCTGCGTCTCGAAAAACTTCCCGCATGCGCAGCTTGTTGCGGCAAGCTTCGACCGCGGCAGGATGATTGTAGTGCACGCCGAGTCCGCGCGCGGCGTAAGCGGCGGCAACGACGGGACGGTCGCCGAGAGCAAGAATGCCATCAATATCCTGACCACGAAGCGACTCCATCACGGTGTGCGCGGCCACTTCCGGATTTTCGAAATGCACCGCGATGGCGCGGTCGCTCCAGGGATCTTCCAGTTGAGGGCAGCGATCCGTGACGTAAACGAGCTGAACGCCCAGCTTGCGCGCGGCTTCTTCAAAACTTCGTGTCTGGTAACCCAGCTTGCCGGTGAAGAGCAGCAATCGTTTGGAGGAAGTGGTCATGCGCGATGGGTTTCTATGTCGGAATCAGACAAAG
>JBGQCW010000107.1:0-6691 GCA_041495565.1 Candidatus Acidiferrum sp. | reverse complement strand
TTGATGACCGTGTTCGCGGCAAATTGAGGAGCATCGATACCGTACCAGTAGTCGAGGCTCAGCGAAGGCAGATAGCCAGCTCGCGAGGCAGTAACGTCAGCGCTGGCTTCGCGAACCGCGGCCAGGGCGGCGCGAACATCCGGATTGTTCCGTGCAGCTTGCTGCTGAACTTCCGCAAGAGTGGGCAACGGCGAAGCGGCATGGAGGTCGTCGGCGACTTCGAAGTTGTCGTCGAAATCCGGAAAAATCAAAACGGCCAGATCGAGCCGGCTGTTCAGGAGCGCGAGTTGCGCTTCCTGCAATTGCCGGCGGCGCTCCCGCATCTGCAATTCCGCCTTGATGACGTCAGAATGAGCCACTTCCCCGCCGCGTTCGAGGTCCTGCGTGAGTTTGAGGAAGCGATCGCCTTCGTCTGCTGTTTTCTGCGCCGACTGGAGCTTCTGCTGCGCAGCTGCAACAGCGTAGTAGCTCTGTACAACGGTTACGACCAGCCCGCGAGAAGCGATTTCTGCCCGCGCGCGCGCAACAGCAGCGGCAGCGGAGGCGCGGCGAAAATTGGAAACGCCCGCCAGGTCAAAGACTTCGTGCGCGTTGCCCTGGCTCACGTATTCGTGAACCGCGTTGTTTGCAATGAATCGGACGCCGTTACCCGGACCATTGCTCTTCGTGTAAAGGGCCTGCGTGTTGTAGTTCACGCTCGGGAGCAGCGCGTCGCGCGCCTGAGTTTTGTCTTCGTGCGCTAGCGCGGAATCGGTCTGAGCGGCTTGAAATTGCACGCTATTTTTTCTGGCGCGCGCCAGGGCATCCTGCAGCGTCAGGCGGAGCGTTGGCGACATGGCAGGGGCTGCCTGCCGTGCATCTTTTGTGAGTACAGTGTTCGCGAGGGCCGGCGCTTCCTGCGCCACGGCAATTTCTGCGCAGCACAACAAAACGGCCGCAACCGGGGTCCAAGACAGAAAGAGGATGCAATGCGATTTCATGAATTTCGACTCCTGGGCCAGGCGAAAACACGTGCGCGGCAAGGAAGAATCTAACGTAACGAAGCTAAGATAAACACAGGATTAACTGCTAGATGCAGAGGTTGATGGCATCGCGGGAAGGTACGCCGTGAAGGTGCTTCCGGTTGAATCAGAGCGCGTCAACTCCAAACGCCCGTGATGGGCCTCGGCGATCCAGCGGGAAATGGATAGGCCCAGCCCAGCGCCGCCGCCGTCGTTCTCCGCCCGGGAACGGGCTTTGTCAGTGCGGAAAAATCGCTCGAAAATGCGCGGCTGCAGATCTTCGGGGATACCTCCTCCGGTATCCGTGATGCTCAAGGCATATTCCTCCCCTGCACGACGGCAGGCCACAGTGACACGTCCACCCTCCGAGGTGTACTTAATCGCGTTATCCAGCAGATTGAGGATCATCCGGCGGAGCAGGGATTCGTCGGCGCGGATGGGAGATTCGGATGCTTCTTCGAAATTCAGGGAGATCTTTTTTGCGAGCGCCAACGTTCGTGCCGAATGCACACACTCGCCGACGAGTTCGTCGAGATAAAAGTCGCGTGGTAGGAGCGGATACTGTCCGGCGTCAGCGCGTGTGAGCGTAAAGAGATCCTCGACGATGTGCGTGAGGCGCGCGGCCTCCTGGTGAAGAACGCCAAGCGATTCACGGTATTCGTCAGCGGAGCGGGAGTGTTGCGAGAGGGCCACCTCCGATTCACCGCGCAGAATCGCAACCGGCGTGCGCAATTCGTGCGACGCATCGGCCATGAAGCGCTGCTGGCGTTCGAAAGATTGGCTGAGCCGGTCCAGCAGGCTGTTGAACGAACGCGCCAGGTGCCCCAGCTCGTCCTTTTCGTTATGGACCGCCAAGCGCTCGTGAAGATTCGCCGCACCGATGCGCCCTGCCTGTCGGCTCATCGCCACAACGGGAGCGAGGCTCTTGCGAGCGAGAAAGTAGCCGCCAATACTGGCGAGCAGGATGGCGATCGGAATGACCCAAGCAAACGTTGAGGTGATTTCTTCCAGCATCACTTCCTGGGGATGAAGCGATTGCAGAATGACGAGAGTGTACGGCTTCCCCTCCGATGAAAAATGCCGCGCGAATCCCCTATAACCGTCTCCAGCACCTTTGACTTCACCAAATAGACGGTCGGCTCGCGAAGCGGCGTCCACGAAATGTTGAAACGAGCGAGAGGACAAAAATGCCGCCGGCGAGGAATCGTTTGCGGAATTCACCTGCGGGACATCCTCAGAGCTGATGATCATTTTCCCCGCGGCGTCGAAGATCGCGAAGATATCGTCACGAAAACGGTGTTCCGTGATGGCGACCTGCGCGGCAAGCTTGAGCGAGTCAGGGCCGCTCTGATCTTTCACTTCGGCTTGGAGGGTGGTGAGAAAAGCGTTAGAGAGTTCCGCCAGACCGATGTCGGTACGCTGGACAGTGCTCCGCCGGAAAATAAAATAGGTAATGAGAGAGAGAACGACCAGCACCAGCGCAAGAACGGCCGTATACCAGAGTGTGAGCCGAACGCGGACGGAATCAAGCATGACTCTTCCGAACGGAGGAATTTGACTTTGCGCGAGGACGCTGCGAAGCGCTTTCCTCGCCCGCGTCGGAGGCTTGTGCATCGGCCACAGGGCCGAGGAGATAGCCGGCTCCCCGGCGGGTATGGAGCAGAGGCTTCGCCGAATCCGCATCGATCTTTCGGCGCACGCGATTGACGTAGACTTCGATCAGGTTTGAAAAAGGGTCGAAACTTTCATCCCACACATGTTCCGCGATTTCCGCGCGTCCCACGACGCGGCCGGCGTTGCGCGCGAGGAATTCCAGCAGCGCGTACTCCTTCGCCGTGAGCGTCACGCTGCGGCCGGCACGGGAAACACTCTGCGCAGCGGTATCCAGGACAAGGTCGGCGATATTGATTTTCGCGGGACGAAGCTCAACTGAGCGCCGCAGCAATGCGCGAAGGCGCGCCAGCAATTCGCGGAATTCGAAAGGCTTTGTCAGGTAATCGTCTGCGCCGTGATCCAGCCCCGTGATGCGGTCCTCCACGGCGTCGCGCGCAGTCAGCATCAGAATGGGCATGCGCTGGCCTGATTTACGCAGCTCGCGGCAGACTTCAAAACCGTTGCGGCCCGGAATCATAACGTCGAGGATCACGAGGTCGTACGTGTTGATGGCCGCTTGATATAGGGCATCTTCGCCGGTTGAGGCTACATCAACGGCATAAGCCTGTTCGCGCAGGCCCTTGGCCACAAACCGCGCAATGCGCGCATCGTCTTCGACAAGCAGAAGCCGCATGTGAGCATCATACGGCAGGTGAGCGGAAAAGTGAGAAAGTCGCGGCTGGCGAGCGGTGTGAACGCTGAGCGTTGGCTCGTTGCTGGAATTCCGGAGATTTCCTGGCTACTTGACTGGGTGTGATACGAAGTACTGATCCAAGCTAGCCACCACTTCGCTCACGCCTCTTTGGACGTTGCGATCGAGTGCCGCGACGACGGCAGGCACGTCTTTTCCGCTTACCGGTTCGTCGTGGGTGTAGTAGTGCGTCCAGACCGTCGCGCTGGTCTTGAGGTCACGCATCTCCAGTTCCAGCGTGACTCTCGCCGACATCTGGCCTCCGGTAAGCTCTTTGAAATCGTAGAGACGTCCGCGCAGGGCAAAATCTCCTTGCATGTTGCTGCGCCGATGATAAACAGCCCGGTAGCGGCCAGATGCTCGCAATTCCCGGAGCAAGACTTCTTCGATCATCTCGGTGGGGGGCTCCGCCCAACGTTGATACTCGTAGGTGCCCAATTGCTCGGGACCGTTGCCATAAACGATGCGGTCCTCGCGATACAGATGGGAGGTCATCAGCGAACCCATGAGCAGCGTTACGGGAACAGCGTCCGCTTTCTCGACCGAAGCCGCATCGGAGGGAACAGTAAGCTGGTAAAACTTGCTTGGCCGTGCGGCGCCGCAGCCGCTAAGAAATCCAATCACCAGCGCGGCTGCTGCGAAGCAGGGTCTTCTGGATGCTCCAAGAGTTATCTTCTTTCGCCCCTGCGGCACTCTTTCCGCACATCGTACTTCCAAATCACGTCGCGCCTGGATCATCGTGGTTCTCCCGTTTTGTGCTCGCGCGGATTACTCGACCGAATGAGCGTATAGGGCCTGGTCTTGATCGTGTTGGTGAATTCTTTGAGATTCTGGCTCACGTGGCGCAGGTTTTCGAGCAATTCATCGATGTTTTCGGAGTTTACATCGAGCGTCTGGTCGAGACGACCAGTCAGGTCCGTTATTGTTGTCAACGACTTGCGCAGCTCGACCACGGCCTGGCGAATGTCAGTACGATTCTCTCCGATCAAAGAATCGACATGGCTTAACGCTTCATTGGCCTGCGCTGAAGTCTTCCGCAAATCCTGGAGCAATGGCTCGAGCTTTTCGCTGGCGGAATTCAGATGTTGCACCGTCGATTTTACGGGCGCGCGGTTTTCCGCGATCATGCCGCGAGTCTCGGCGAGCGTACCGGCGAGGTTGGCGCGGTTTTGGTCGTTGATTAAATCGTTGACGCGATCCACGGTCACTTTCAGCTCCGTGGCTCGATCGTTGAGCGTTTTCAAAAGTTGTTGTGCCTGGGGTGCGATGTCGTTGATCTTTGACGTCAACGCATTGAAATCCACATAGGGCTCGGATGGCAGAATTGTTCCAGCGGCGGCGAGCGCGGCTTTCTCTGTTCCGGGAACAATTTCCAAATGATTGTCTCCGAGCGGACTCAGGCTCATGATTTTCACGTGGCTGTCGGTTTTCACCGGCAAACCCGAGCGCACACTGAACGTGATTTCTATGCGAGAAGAATCCTTTGGATCGAGCTGTAACTTCTCTACACGGCCCACCTTCGGCCCGCCAGCGTAACGAACGGTTGCGCCCGGCTCTAGCCCTCCGGCAAACGGAAAATAGGCGCGGTAGGAGGCGGCCGAACCGCCAAATGCGCCGCTAAGGACAAACACCGTGGCGACCAGCACTGCGCCGGCGATCAAGACGAACAACCCCACCATGGCTTGCTCGCGTTTTGAATCCATCACGGTCCTCTCTTCTCGCCACTCATTGGCCGGGGCGGCGGTAATCATCCGTCAGCATTTGCAGATAGTCCAATTCCTGTGAAACTTCCGGCTCGGCAATGCGGTCGAGGAATTGGCGGACGCGGGGATGCGTGCTCGAACGCATTTCCTCTCTGGTGCCGATAGCCACCACGTTTCCCTTATCGATCAATACCATCCGGTCGGCAATCAGGAAGGCGCTGGCCAACTCGTGTGTAACCACGATGATGGTCATGTGAAAAGCTTTCTTGAGATCGAGGATCAATTCATCTACACCGGCAGCGATGATCGGGTCCAGCCCCGCCGAGGGCTCATCGAAGAAAAGAATTTCGGGATCCATGGCCAGCGCGCGAGCCACGGCGGCGCGTTTTTTCATTCCTCCGCTGAGCTGCGATGGCATGTAATTTTCGAATCCAGACAAGCCCACCTGGTCCAGCTTTAGACGCAAAATGATTTCGATGGTCGAGTCTTCCAGCTTGGTGTGCTCGCGGAGGGGCAGGGCAACGTTTTCTCCCACCGACATCGAGCCAAACAACGCGCCGCCCTGAAACGACATTCCGATTTTCTTCCGGATTTCGTCCATTTCTTCTGCAGAAATCGCGGCGATGTTTTTCCCCTTGAGCCATATCTCACCAGAACTCGGCTTTTCCAGGCCCACAAGCGTCCGGAGGAGTGTGCTCTTCCCCGAGCCCGAGCCGCCGAGGATGACCAGTGTCTCCCCACGCATCACATCAAAACCTATACCGTGGAGAATCTCGCGTTCGCCATAGCTGACGCGAAGATTCCGCACCGAGATCGTTGCCTCTGATTGCATGGCCGCATTTTCGGTCTGGTCCATTGCGCTATCCCAAATCCTACCGCGCGCTCAAGAAAAAAAAGAGTGCCGTAAAGACAAGGTCCACCAGGATCACCAAGAAAATTGAGACCACCACGGCACGGGTGGTTGATCGCCCGACCTGCTCCGCGCCGGCGCCGGTCGAAAGCCCTTCGTGGCATCCAACGGCAGTGATGGTAATCCCAAACATAATGCTCTTGATAAGTCCGGAGACGATGTCACGCAAGAAAAGTGCGTCCAGCGAAGCCTGGATGTACCGCACCACGGTAAAATCCGCTTGGGCCACGCCGAAGAGCGCGCCGCCGAGAATCCCCATGGAGTTCGCCCAAATCGTCAGGCACGGCAACATTACGATCATCGCGATAAACTTTGGCGTCACCAGAAAATGGATCGGATCGATGGCCATGGTTTCGAGCGCGTCAATTTCCTCGGTCACCTTCATGGTGCCGATCTCAGCGGCGAACGCCGAGCCGGATCGTCCGATGACGACGATGGCCGTGATCAAAGGTCCGAGTTCCCTCGTCATCGAAATGGCCACGGCGCTGGCGACGAAATTTATCGCGCCGAACTTCCGCAGCTCGTAGGCGCTCTGCAGCGCCAAAATCAAACCGATGAAAAATGTGATCAGAGAAAGAATGGGCAGAGCCCGAACGCCGACCTGCATCGCTTGTGAAATGGCACGCTGCAATCGAATCGGCTTGCCCTGGAAGGGCGCGACAAACGTGAAATACGCGGCGCGGCTTCCGAGCGAGGCCAGCGCTCCGAGATACGCGAGCGCATCCGTAACCGA
>JBGQCW010000106.1:0-6716 GCA_041495565.1 Candidatus Acidiferrum sp. | reverse complement strand
TGCTGAAACAAGCGGGCATGGTTTCTTTCGACAAGGAACTGGCGCGCGCCGACGCCCGTGCCATCCGCGCCTACGTCATATTTCGCGCGAATCAATCTTTGGCGGAAACAAAACCAGAGCGGAAGTAAATACGCTTTGGACTACTGAAGGAAACTGCGTTACCCGTGGAATTGCGCTATCGTCGTCTTGTAGGCCCGGGTCACAGCGTTCTCCAGCGACAGGGGCCGCAGTTCCGCCGAGAGAACCTCAATACCCCACGGGCCCGCGTAGCCGGTCTTCTCCATGGCAGCGACAAAACCTTTCACGTCAAACTCCCCTTCGCCGCAAAACCTCCGGTGGTTGACCGTATCTTCGTGCAGGCTCCACGGCGCCGTGAAAGTCCCGTCGTTGATCTCCACCCCGACAATGTATTTCAACGGCACCCGGCTCACTTCCTCATAGGGAATACCCAGCTTCACCACATGCCACAGGTCGAAGATGATCCCGCCATTCTTTGCGCCTGCTCCTTCGATCATCGTCAAGGAATCCTTCAGCGTATCAAGCATCCCAAAGGGCATCAGTTCGAACCCAATCGTCGCTCCATACTTGGCGGCCTCCGCGCAGAGCTCCGCGAAAGCTTCGATGAGGCGCGGCATGGGAGTTTTCTTGCGCTCGAAATCCCCGACCTTCACGTGTTTCGCGTTCAGCGCCGAAGATGCTTCGAGCAGTTTCTTCCTCTCCATGTCCGATTGCTTCTTCAATTCGCCATCCACAAACCAGTCCCGCAGAAACTCCAACTCGACGTATTTCATCCCGTTGTCGTCCAGAATCCGCTTCATCTCCTTCAGGCTTCTGCTCTTGAGGATGTGGTCCAGGTCCGAGTGCCAGATCCCGACTCCCTTGAAGCCGGCCCGCGAGGCAGCTTCCACGCGGTCCTTGAAATCAAACGTGCTGTACTCTTTGTCCGTGTGCGGCTCGCCTCCGCCGGCCAGCGTCCAGTAGGAAGCGATCAGTTCAACGTTTTGCATCACGGGCGGTCTCTCCTTGTTCTCAGGCTCGTTCTTTTAATTCCGTGGTGAATAGCAAAATTTCCGAATTTCCAATGTTCTCGACGGAGTGCGGCGGCAGAGGTCCGATCCATTGCACGGTTGGTGTTGAAGGCGGAGGTCCCATCGTGCGGCTATCGAAAAGCAATTTTCCCTCAGCGTCGCGGCGGATGAAATCGCTCGTGCTCACTACACACAGGGAACCGGGCCATCGATGAGTGTGGACCGGCACGAGCTGGCCCGGCCCAATGCGCACCTCCAAGATGCGCACGGCTTCGTTTTCAAACAGCAAGCGGTGGTTATCCGGGGCGGCAACCAAAGCATCCAGAGAATCCGGCCAAGGCCAGGGCGGGGACACTCCTTGGTCTGAGGCGGCGCTCATTGCGCCCCCGCCAATTTCAATTCGCTACTGGCGGCCCTTTTCGGCGGAGCCGGCATGGTGGCAAAGAAAAGTGCAATGACGCCGGCCGCGGCAATCAACATGTTGATTTCAAAGGCCAGCGTATAGTTTCCGTAGATGTCGAACAGTTTTCCGCCAATGACGCCCGCGGGCGAGCAGAAAATAGCGGTCAATAGTAAGGACATGCCATTCAATTTTGGAAAAGCCGAAGGGCCATAGAAATGTCCAGAGACGGTGTTCAGGCAGACGAAGGTCCAGCCGAAGCCTGCCCCATAAAAGATGGCGGCGACATACGCAATCCAGAGCGCGTGGGGAGTGACCTTGATGGCGAGGACGGAACCAAAAAAATAACAACACAGACCCATCATGAAGGCAAAGCGCGCGGGCAGACGGTCCATCAGCCACCCGCCGATCAACCGGCCGGCGACAGCGCCCATTGTGAAAAGACCCATGGCCCAAGCCGCATCGGCAGCCTGGATGCCTGCACCTTTAAGATGCAGGAGCCAGTGGGCGGTGAAGAAGAAGAAGGGGAATTGGCAGGCAATGCCGCCGACAACAATCAGCCAGTAGGATCGCGTTGCGAATGCTTCGCGCGGTGTCCAGGAAAACTTCGTGACCAGGGCATTGGTGACGGAGCCCGGAGCCGAATCGTTTGGGTCTGCTGCCCCATCCACAACTTGACCCAAATCGTCCGGACTTTCCTTTACGAAAAGAGAAGCGATGATTGCGGAAACGATAGCAACACCGCTAACAACAGCCCATGCTTGGCGCCAGTTGCCACCATTCGATGCCAGGATTTTGTTGATGAGAGGCGCGCCGACAAAGCCGGCGAAACCCGACGCGCTCAGCGCAACGGCCATGGCTCTGCCACGATATCGCTTGAACCAGCGCGTGACGCCAGTGGCCACAGGAACTATAGTGCCGAAACTGATTCCGGTGCCAACGAGCACACCGAAACCCAGCAAGTAGTGCCAGGGCCGTGAAGCGACCACGGACAGCCATAGAGCGCCGATCAGGATCAATGCAGAGCCAATCCCGAATGTTCTACGGATACCCCATTTGAGAATCGACGCCGCGACGAGGATGGATGGCAGGCCAATAAAAAGGTTTAGCAGCGTGAATCCCAGGCCGAAGGTGCTTCGGCTCATGGGGATCTCTTTCAACATGTAGGTGTTGATCACAGCTCCGCCGTAAAGCGGGAATCCCATATTCAGAAAATCCAGGAACCACAAAGCAGCGACCAGCCTCCAGCCATAAAACGGTACTTTGTTGGTCATGCCGGGCTCAATCGCTCCAGTGAGTCAGGTCAGCAGCGGAGTCATTTCGGCGAAGGTCTAAAGACAGCAATCGATTTGCCTTTGCACTTGTGGCATGGGGCCGGAACGCTTCCGTCAGCTTTTGAAAAGAAATCGGGCACGAAACCTCGAGACCGACGAGGATTCTCCGGGCAGTGAAGCAATCGGCCTGTATGCCAGGTTGCCTATTTCGCCTGCAACGATTCAAGGTAGCGGACCAAATTGGAGATCCGCATATTGACCACAGGCTGTTCGTTGCCACTCACGGAGGCAAAGAGAGGTCCCCACATGGGCATGTCGCTGGTGCCGTGAGCCGGTACTTTGGTTCCATTGCGAAGCACGGTGGTGACATAGTCCTCCGGGTATTTTCCATCGTGGCGCTTTGCGAGCGTGGTCAAATCCGGCGGAGCTGATTTAAGGGCAGCCGCGGCCGGTCCTGCTCCCTTTGCGTCTGCTCCATGACATACGGCGCAGTACGAATTAAACATCTCTTTGCCGGACGCGGGCGAAGTGTGCTGAATCGGTGTTTTCTTTAAGGTCTTCTCTTTTTCTTTCTCTTGCGCCAGACCAAGGGTGGCCGTGGATAACAGCAGGGCGATTAACATGAGAATACTGCGTGGGGCCTTGTGGATCATCGTGACCTCCGTTTGCGGATTTGCGAGATGCTTTCTATCTCGGAAGAGTACAGTGTGTCCCAGATTTGCAGGCCAGCACTGGCCATGCTTACTCCGGTTACGAATCCCTGTCAATAACTGAAAGTGAATTTCTCAAATACGTCTCTCCGCCAGAGGTAACGTAGACGCTACATCGACCCCGGCAGTGTGCGCACGCTTTGCCAATTCGCGCTCGACAATTCTCCTGGCATAAACTCCCCCGGAATCAATCTTCAGATCCAGCATCGCCCTGTCACCGCGGCGAAGAATATTCTGTTGCTGGGCGTCCAGGATGTCCATGTCTTCGGCAAATACGGAAGCCTGAGCATCGCGGATGCGGAAAGTCAGGCCCCGATCCTCGATTTGAAAATTGCGGGCCATCCCCCAGTGATACCAGGTGGAAGTTTCCGTCTCGGGGGTCATCAGGTTCACGACAATCCCCGTCACCCCCTTCGCGCGGTCTCCTTCTGGAGCGCCCGTTCCGGCAAGCGCGACGCCGACGTCAATCATGACGTTGGCGGGCAGGGCAAAATGGCAAATTTGCCAGCGATCACACTTCTCGTGAGAACGGAGATTCGCGGCCCAGAAGGGGGGCGGTTCGATATTGTACATCCAGCGAGTGGCCGTCACGGAAGATTCATCAGACGTCGTCTTGACCGGCGCCTCGACGATTTCGTGCTGGCCGATGCTGGAGGGGTGGACGTATGTTTCATGGGACAAGTCCATGAGATTGTCGACGAGGAGTTGATAATTGCATTTGACCTGATAGGTGCTCCCCTCGAAAACCCACTTTGGATCCGAGCACCAGGGAAGCTCAGGAATCCGTGTTTCATCGGCGAGTTCGGGAGCGCCGATCCAAACCCAAACGAACCGATGCCGCTCCACGACGGGATAGACGCGGATTCTCGCATCTCGGTGAACGCCCGGCTGACCGGGCATCCAGACACACTCCCCGCACGGATTGAATTCAAGTCCGTGGTACTTGCAGATGAGATGATCTTCCTTGAGATAGCCCTTCGAAAGGGGCAGGAGGCGGTGCGGGCAACAATCCTCGAAGGCACAGAGAGCGCCATTTGTTTGGCGATAGAAAACGAGGGGTTCGCCACAAACGACGCGGGCAAAGGGGGCATGTTTGATTTCGTGGTCCCAGGCGACGGCGTACCAGAAGTCACGCAGGAACATGGCGGGCTTCCTCAAGATTCACTTGTTTCATATTCTGAAACATAGTTTCATATTGACTTCAGCAAGATTCTATCTACAATGCGGCCAGGGTCAAGCGAAAAGTCCGGGAATCTGGAAGTCTAGGAGAGGCGCCATATTGCCCGCCGGTGCCATGCGAAATAGCAGGAAGTCCACCACCCGAGCGAGCGATGGCGCGGGGTCGAGCAAGTCCCTGCAGAAGGCTCTCCGCATTCTTCTGCATATGGGACAAAACGGGCCCGAAATGGGTATTACACAGATTGCCGCCGCTCTCCGTTTGAACAAGACGACGGTATACCGGCTGCTGAACGCCATGGAACAATTCGAGCTGATCGAAAAGAACTCAGAAAATGAACGGTACAGGCTGGGATTGAAACTGCATGAACTCGGATGCCGCGCTATCGAGTCCAGGACACTGCGCAGCGAAGCGCGCGGCTTTCTGATGGAGTTATCGCGGAGGTCGAACGAAAGCGCGAGTCTGGCCGTGCCAGGCGCGGGAGGCGTGGTATGCCTCGACCGCGTGGATTCGCCAAGCACCATCATGGCGGTGCGGACCCTGATTGGCGGGCGCTTTCCTGCGCACAGCACGGCTGCTGGAAAAGCCGTGCTCGCGTATCTCCCTGAAGCGGAAGCGAAAGCCATTCTTCTGCAAAATCGTTTGACGCGATTCACGCCCGCAACGCTGACGCGCTTAGCGGAAGTGAAGGAAGACCTCGAGCTCATTCGCCGGCGCGGTTATTCATTGGACGAAGAGGAGTTGGAGAGGGGATTGAGTGGCGTGGCGGTTCCCGTTCTCTTCCGGGAGCGCCATCTCGTTGCAGCGGTGGGGCTCGCCGGACCAACTCCGCGATTTCGGGGGAAAGAGCTCTCCCGGAAAATTGCCATGGCGAAAGAGACTGCCGCGAGAATTTCCGCGGCTCTCGGCGAACGAGCCTCGGGGTTTGCGGTCCATTAAGGGACTGCATCGAGAAGCAGAAAATGAAAACGTTTTTCCGTTTGCGGACCTGATTCAAATTGGAGAGAGGGGAACACCAGAATGGCTGCACAATATCGGGCCGATCATATCGGAAGTTTCTTGCGCCCTCAGGAGCTGCTTGAAGCACGACAAAAGGCGTCATCGGATGAGGAGCGCCTGCGGCAGTTGGAGGACCAGCATATCCTCCGGGTCCTAGCGAAACAAAAGGAGCTCGGATTCGAGATGGCGACCGACGGCGAATTGCGCCGGCGGAATTTCATGAGCGATTTCACCGACGCCGTTGAAGGCTTCGACATGGGAGACGGGCTGGCGCGAAACTGGAAAGCCGGGGAGACGAGAGCGACGCAGGTCAGCAGCGTGACCGGCATCGTCACCATGAAGTTGCGGCAAGTGCGCCCGCTGACGGGCCACGAGCTGCCTTTCTTGAAGAAGCATTGCTCGGCCGACATCAAGATAACCTTGCCGAGCGTGACGCAGTTTCCGGCGATCTCCTTCAAGCGCGGCATCACCGACAAAGTGTATAAGGACCACTCCGCTCTTCTGTGGGACATCGTGGAGATCGTGAAGTCCGACCTGAAAACTCTTTCGGCCGACGGGGTGAAGTACATTCAGATCGATGCGCCGCGCTACAGCTATTACATGGACCCCAAGTGGCGCGAATGGATCAAGACGGAAATGAAGATGGATCCGGATGCGGCGTTTGAGGAAGCGCTGCGTGCGGACAACGCCTGCTTCCAGGCCGCGCGGCGCCCCGGCGTCACACTTGGTATCCATCTCTGCCGCGGAAACAATCGCAGTCATTGGTACGCGGAAGGCGGCTACGACGCGGTTGCGGAAAAGCTCTTCGGGACGCTCGAGGTCGACCGCTTCCTGCTGGAATACGACGACGAGCGCTCTGGAACGTTCGAGCCGCTGCGATTCATTCCGAAAGGCAAGACCGTGGTGCTGGGTCTCATCAGCTCCAAGATTCCGCGAATGGAAGATCCCGAGGAGCTGGCGAAGCGCGTCGAGGAAGCATCGCGTTACGTCCCCATCGAGAATCTGGCGTTGAGCCCGCAGTGTGGTTTTGCTTCGACGGCGGAAGGGAATCTGCTCACCGAAGACAGGCAGTGGGCCAAGCTGAAGCTGGTCGTTGACACGGCGCGGATCATCTGGAAATAAATCCGC
>JBGQCW010000105.1:0-6734 GCA_041495565.1 Candidatus Acidiferrum sp. | reverse complement strand
TTGTCGTCCGGAACGGGATCGCAGACCTACCAAGAACTGACCGATGCCCTCGCCCAGGCAGGAGGCATGATCCGGCCTACATTTTCGCCGTGGCTGGGCGGCCCCTTCTCTCGCACCGTCAGTTGGGCCGCGAATCGAGGCGGCGCGTTAGGCCACGGAGCTTCGCTCCTCAAAGTGTTCTGGCCGTATTTGGAGTGGAACACGGTGTTCGATAATTCCCGCGTCGTTGCGGAGCTCGGCGAAACTCCCGCTAAGTTTTCGACCTACGCTCATCCACTCTTGAAGTTCAGCCGCGAGAATAAGTTTCGATATCCGGCGAAGCCCTGGCCATCGGGAGCCAATGGCGAGAAAAATTCCGTAGCACGGAGCGCAGGCTCATGACGGATTTTCTGCTGGTCGCGTGGGTCAGCGCGCTGATCGAGATCAGGCGCTTCGGCTGGATGCTGGGTCTTGGCCAGCGATGGACCCCGGGCGAAAAACTCAAACTGCTGTTTGCGGGCTACAACGGCACGCGCAACACGGGCAGCGACGTGCGCGTGCAGGAAATGCTGCGGCAGATACGGCATGTTTTGGGGAGCGAACAGGTCGATTTCAGCGTGATGACACAAAACTTCAACCGCACGAAAGGCTACTTCGAAGGCACACGGCAGGTCCATCTTCCCGACGTTTACCCGCCGTTCCTCTTTCGCGAGGTGCAGCAAAATCACGGAGTGATTGCGTGTGAAGGCTCAATGTTCAAGAGCAAGTTCGCGAACGCGCTGACGACGATGATGATCGGCTCGCTGGGACTGGCTTCCGCGGAAAACAAGCTCTCCCTGGCCTACGGTGGAGAAGCAGGCCACATGGACGGACTCATTCAATCGATGTGTGCGCGGTACGTCCATGATTCACTGGTCATCACGCGCAATCTGGAATCGCAAACCCTGCTGAGTTCGCTGGGAATTCCCACGGAGCTCGGCACAGACACGGCATGGACCTTTGAGCCGCATCCCCCCGAATACGCCCGCAAGGTGCTGCGGGAAGCCGGCTGGGATGAGAAGACGCCCATCCTGGTTCTCTGTCCGATTCATCCTTTCGTCTGGCCGGTGAAGGCCTCGATTGCGAAATATCTCGCGCGCGTTACGACGGGAGCATACAAAGAGAGCCAGTACCGCACTGTTTATTTTTTTGAATCCGGCTCGGAAATGGATCGAAAATACCGGCGCTACATTTCTGGCTTTATCAACGCAACGAAGGTGTTCGTCCAGCGTCATCGCGTGTTCCCGGTCCTCGTTGGTATGGAGCGGCTCGACGCAGTCGCCTGCCGCGATATCGCGGCGCAAATTCCCGGCACGCCGATTTTCACCTCCGACGATCACGATATGTTCCAGCTGGTTTCGATTCTGCGCGCGTGTTCTTACATGGTTTCTTCCCGTTACCACGGCATTGTTACCTGCATGCCGAGTCTCGTGGCCTCGGCGGGTGTCACCATGGACGAGCGCATCCGCAACCTCATGCGCGAGCGCGGCCATCAACATCTTTTGCTGACCGTCGATGACCCCGATCTGGAACCAAAACTGCTCCAAATCATGGAGACGCTGGTTGCCGAAGCTGAATCCGTGCGCGAAGGCATTGGCCGCACGGTCGTCCGCAATTTGAAAGTGATGGCGCGCATGGGAACATTTCTCGAAGACGCTATGCGCCGAACCTATCCTGAGTTTCCGTTGCGCTCAGGCGTTCTCACCTGGGAGGAATACCTCCCGCCGCTCAGCGACAATCTGCTCCAGCTCGCCGAGCGTTATGACTCTTCGCCGGCCGCGCTGGCAGCCGGGCGCTGATTCTTCATGCCGAATTTCCTGGAAAATATCTTCGCCCAGCTCCAGCGTGCGGACGGCCGCGTCGTTCTTCGCGAAATTCGCGGTGAGCAGTTCGTTAGCTTGACGGGAGGAGAGTTGCTCGATCGGGTTCAACGCGTACGCGCCTATTTGCGCGGCGCTGGCCTGCAGCCGGGCGATCGCTGCGCGCTCCTTGCATCGAATTCCATTCGCTGGGCGGCGTTTGACCTGGCGCTCATGGCTGAGGGCGCGATCGTCGTGCCGCTCTATTCGCGCCAGACGCCTGCTGATCTTGCCGGCATGATGAAGGATTGCCAGCCGCGGTTGCTTTTTGTGGGCGATTCCGCTCTCGGGGAGGCTGTCGCTCAGGCTTGGCCCGAAGCTCCACCTCGTGTTTTGTTCGAGGAAGTTCTGCAGCAGTCCGCGTTGCCGCAGTCTCTGCCGGATGCCCCCAACCCGCGGCAGGATTCCGACATCGCTACCATCATCTACACCTCGGGAACGTCAGGCGAGCCGAAGGGGGTTTGCCTCAGCGTCGGAAACGTTACGCACATGATTTCCTGCACGACCGAGCGGCTCGATCAATTGATGGGTGAAACGCACGAGCCTGACCGCATCTTTCACTACCTTCCCTTCAATTTTGCCGCTTCCTGGATTGTTCTTCTCACGTATCTGACCCGCGAAAGTGTTCTGACGCTTTCCACGGATCTCAACAAACTCGCCGACGAAATTCGCATGGCTTCACCGCACTATTTTCTAAACGTTCCGACGCTGCTGGAACGCGTGCGTCGCGGCGTCGAGGAAGCGCTTTCCAAGCGACCTGCCATGATCCGTTCGCTTTTTGCGAAGGCGAGAGACGGATGGCAACGTCTCCACGTGGGCCGTGGCCGCGCTCTGGATGCGCTTTGGCTCGGCCTGGGCCGAAAACTCATTTTCGGCAAGATCAAGGAGCGTTTCGGTTCGCATGTTCGAACCCTGATTTGCGGCTCCGCGCCTCTTTCGCCGGAGACCCAGCAGTTTTTTCTCATGCTCGGTATACCCGTGTTGCAGGGTTACGGACTCACGGAAACCACCGGCATTTGCACCCTGGACGATCCACGCGTGCCCGTCGAGCCGGGGTACGTCGGCACGGCGATTAGCGGCATCGAAATGAAAATCGGCGAAAACGAAGAGATCGTCGTGCGCGGCCCGCACATTTTTCCTGGGTATTGGAACAGGCCGGAAGAGACGGCGCGCGTGCTGCAAGACGGCTGGCTCCACACCGGCGATCAGGGCGAAGTCAACGTCCGCGGGAATTGGCGCATCAGCGGTCGCATCAAGAATTTGATTATTTTGAATTCCGGTCACAATATTGCACCGGAGCCAATCGAGGAAAAAATTGCGCGGCTCCTCCCGGCGGCGCAGCAGGTCGTGGTTGTCGGAAATGGGCGCGGCTATCTTTGCGCACTGGTCACTGGTGCCGTCGAGCGCGCAGCCGTTCAAGCCACGCTGGACGCAGTGAATCCGGAGTTGCCGCATTACCGCCAGATTCGCAATTTCGCGGTAGTTCCGGAGGCCTTCACCATCGAAAATGGTCTACTTACGGCCAACGGCAAACTTCGCCGCGACGCCATTAATGCGCGCTATGCTTCGGAAATCAACGCTTTGTACGATGCCAAGGACGAGCGCGAGAAGGCCAGCAGGAAACACGCATGAGAAGCTTCACCGGCAAGACGCTGCGTTGGGAATGGCGCGAAGGCGTGATCGAGTTGACGCTGGATCACGAGCCTGCCAATGAAATCGGCACAGCGATGCTCGCGGATCTCGAGAAGTTTGTTGCCGCGTTCGGCGCGCTTGCGCCGGAAACTTCCGTGTGCATCATTTCGAGCGCGCGCAAATCTATTTTTTCGGCGGGCGCGGATTTGCGCGAGCTTTACCGCGGTGCGGCCCCCCTTCCTGAAAATGAGCGCGTTGCGGGCATTCGCAGTTTTTTGGAACGTATTCACGCCGTCCTGAACGCTCTCGATGCTGCGCCATTCGTCACCATCGCCGCCGTTCACGGCGTTTGTTTTGGTGGAGGACTCGAGCTCGCGCTCGCTTGCGACATCATCATCGCGGACAAGATGGCGCGGTTTGCGTTTCCCGAATTGCGTCTCGGGCTCATCCCCGGCTTCGGTGGCATCCCGCGCTTGAAACGCGATCTGGGTAATGCTTTCGTGCGGGATTTACTTTTTACGGGCCGCACGGTCAACGCGACTCGCGCGCAAGCCGTCGGCCTCGTGGCGCAACTTGCTGGGGAAGGCGAAGCTCTCCGCATTGCGCGCTCGACCGCGGCTCAAATCACAAAATTTGACGCCGTCACGCGCGCGGCCGCGAAGAAATTCGTCAAGCCGGTTCCCCACGAAGAGTTGCGCCGCGAAATCGATCTTTTTTGCGAGCTGTTCCAGCGCCCCGCCGTCATGGCTGCTCTCAAGAAATTCGTGGAAGACTCCGGCCCCATGCCGTACTTGCCCTGAGGGAAGCGAGTCCATACGAGGTTGGCCGGCACTTGGGCTGAAAGCGTAATTGGGAAGCGCGGCTCGTGGAATTTTCTTTCCTGCCGTAGGGATGATAAATTTAGGTTTCTATGCGCACGCTGGAACAAACGACACAGGAAGTCCTCGACCTGGCAGCAAAGCACTTTCGGCTGCCTGCAGGCTCGCTCGCGCCCGCGGACGATTTCTTCAAGAAGCTGGGCATCGACAGTCTTCAGACGCTTGAAATGCTCTCGCGCATCGAAAATCATTTCGGCATCGAGCTGCCCGATTACGAAGTCCAGGGCGTCAACGACTTTCAAACGTTGGCTGAGCGGATTCAGTCCCGCCTGTAATGCTGGACCTTTCCAAATATCAATCCATCGGCGAAGCGCTGAAGGATGCGCTGGATCAGTTTGCCAACGAAGTATGCTTGATCGAAGCGGACCGCGATCGCGAAAAAGAACGCCTGACGTATCGCGAATTCAAGGCGCGCGCGCATCCGCTCGCCAAAGCTTTGCAGGACGCCGGTTTCGCAGCGGGTGATCGCACCAGCATCATCATGACGAATCAGTCGAAGTGGCTGATCTCAGCGTACGCCATTTTTTTTACGGGTGGCACGCTGGTTCCGCTCGATTACAAGCTCACGCCCGATGAGCAGTGGCAGCTCCTCAAGCATTCCGGCGCCAGCGTTCTCATCACGGAATATCCGATCTGGCGGCAACTCAGCGCGTCCGCGGGCCGTGCATTGGCGGCAAACGTCCGGACGGTTCTTGTGACGGAAGCTCCACCAAATGCCGATCTCGCAGGCGCGCGGCGGTGGGAAGAATTTCGCGGCGCAGACGAACCGACCTTTGTTCCGCGCAAACGGAAGGACACGGCGTGTATTGTCTACTCCTCCGGAACTGGCGGCCGCCCGAAGGGCTGCATGATGACGCACGAGAATTATCTGGAGCAGTGCGTGGCGCTGACCTCGATTTATCCGTTCTGGCCGGGCGTCCGCTACCTGAGCATTTTGCCGACGAATCACGCGATTGATTTCATGGTGGGATTTTTCGGGCCGTTCACGTGCGGCGCGGCGGTCGTGCATTTGCGCACGTTACGTCCCGAATACGTGCGTGAGGCTTTTCCGAAATACAAGATCACTTACGTCAGCCTCGTTCCGCTCGTTTTGAAGAATTTGCAGAAGGGATTGCAGGCGCGGTTCGATGCGTTGCCACCGGGGAAACGGAAGATTTTCAATGCGCTCGTGGCCATCAATAAATCATTAACAAAAAGCCGGCCACGGCCGGGCATCAGCCGCCGCCTACTCAAACAAGTGCATGAGGCATTTGGCGGAGAACTTCGCGCCATCATCGTTGGCGGCGCGTTCACGGAGCCGCAGACCTTGCAATTTTTCTACGATCTTGGAATCGCGGTTGCGAACGGTTACGGACTTACGGAAGCGGGCACGGCCATCACCGTCAATGACTTGAAACCCTTTCGTGCCGACACGGTAGGCAAGCCTTTGCCCGGCATGGAAGTGCGCATCGTGAATCCTGCCGGCGACGGCGTCGGGGAAGTTTTCGTGCGCAGCAAAACGGTGATGTCTGGTTATCTCAACGAACCGGAACTCACGGCGGAAACCATCGTCAATGGTTGGCTGATGACCGGCGACCTCGGCCGCATTGATCAGTCCGGCCACTTGCAACTCACCGGCCGGAAGAAAAACATGATCGTCACCGAAGAAGGGAAGAACATCTATCCCGAGGACATCGAGACGGTTTTCGAGAGTCTTCCCGTGAAAGAATTCTGCGTGTTTGCCGCCAATTACATCTGGCCAAAACGTTCAATGGTTGGCGAGAAACTCGTGCTGGTGATCCATCTCGAGCCGGGACAGCAATACAGCGAAGAGCTTCGGCGGGACATCAACACGCGCAACAATCGCCTGCTAAACTACAAGCGTATCCACGGGGTCGTTGTCCTGGAAGAAGACTTTCCCCGGACGGCTTCGCTGAAAATAAAGAGAAATATACTGGCAGAACGCCTCGCGAAGCTGGACAACGCCACCGCGATTCTGCCGTTGTGAGAAAAGTTCGCGAACTTGTTTGCGAGGCAGGAACCGCAATTCGAGTTTGCCCGAGCCACCAATGAATCGTTTCTTTGCCATCGTGAACCCCGCCGCCGGTGGCGGGCGTTCCGCAAAACTCGCCGGGCCTGCTCTCGCGCGTTTGCGCGAAAAGGGATTGCAGATTGACGTGATTGCGTCGACCGGGACCGGCCATGCTGTACAACTTGCCCGCGAGGCCTACGATCAGGGCTACCGGCGATTTCTTGCCGTTGGTGGCGACGGCACGGCACACGAAATTCTGAACGGCGTCTTCGCCGGCCGCACGTCCGTAGAACGCATCGCGCTTGGCCTTCTTCCGCTCGGCACGGGAAATTCGTT
>JBGQCW010000104.1:0-6765 GCA_041495565.1 Candidatus Acidiferrum sp. | reverse complement strand
GCGACCACAGGTGTTCCAAGGGCGACCGCCAAATGAAGCGGCCCGGTGTCGCCGCCGACGATGCAGATCGCGTTTCGCAGGAGGGCCATAAGCTGCCCAAGCTCGCCGTTATAGAGAAGCGGATCGGCGTCGCAACTCGCATCGCGAACGGCCGCGGCCAGAACTTCTTCGCCAGGGCCGTAATTGACGATGCAGCGCAGTCCTAACGAATCCCGGAGTTTTTTGCACAGCGCGCCGAACCGGTCCGGTGGCCAGCACTTGGAATGCCAGCCTCCCCCGGGGCTCAGGGCCACGTAGCGATCGATTCCGAAACCGCGCAAGTAATCGCGAAATGCTGACTCTTCATACGGCGGCACGCATAGATTCACCGAGGCGGTTGCACAGCGCGCGCCCGCGCGCTGTGACAGTTCTCCATTTTGGTCGGCGATGTGCGTCTGCCTGCATCGGACGCGTTCGGTGTAAAGAATTGGAACACCGAATTCCCGGATCGTTTCCGAAGAAAAGCCAATCCTTCGCGGAACACCTCCAAAAAACGAAAGCGCGGCTGACTTCCACAGTCCTTGATAGTCAATAGCCGTGTCAAAGACCTTGCCGCGAATGCGACCGAGGATTTCGCGGAGCGAAGCCCAGGAGCGGGTTTCCGTAGCCCAAATGGCCGTAGCCAGGGAGCTGCTCTCCACAAGAAGTTTCCAGCGCGGATGAGTCAGCCAGATGATCTGGGCATTTGGAAAAGATTCGCGCAGAGCGGCCACGGCGGGAAACGTGTGAACAATATCGCCAAGCGAACTGAGGCGGACCACCAAGAAACGCTGTTCACGCATGCGGCGCCTTGCGGATGGATTCGAGAAGATCGCGCGTTGAGTGATCTTTGGGATCACCCACAATGGCCACGCGGATGCCCAGCCGCGCGGCGACAGCGCGTTCCGGCACGCTCTCCGCCGTGTAGTCCGTGCCCTTGGCGTGAACGTCGGGACTCAACTCTTCCAAAAGAGCTTCGACGTTGGGTTCGGCGAAGAGCACAACGTAGTCTACGCTTTTGAGCGCGGCGACGAGCTGCGCGCGCGCGTTCTCATCGAGAATGGGGCGGCCCGCTCCCTTCAGATTGCCCACGCTGGAATCCGCATTCACGCCAACTACCAGAATATCGCCTTCGCGGCGCGCGCCTTCGAGATAACGAACATGCCCGACGTGCAGCGTGTCGAAGCAGCCGTTGGCAAAGACGATGCGCTGGCCACGGCGCTTGTGTTCCGCGAGTTTCCGGGGGAGCACATTACGCGGAACGATCTTGGAAGCAGCTTCGCGCATGACTCAGCGGGCGGCTCCAGAGGCTTCACCGCGAATCGCTTCGAGAAGTTCTTCACGCGAGACGGTGGCCGTGCCGCGCTTCATGACCACGAGGCCTCCGGCGATGTTTGCGATGTGCGCTGCTTCGAGAGGAGAAACGCCGCAGACGAGCGCAAGAGTGTAGGCCGCGAGAACGGTGTCGCCCGCGCCGGTGACGTCGACGGCTTGATCGCTGCCGTGAACCGGGATGTGCGCGAGTCGATCGCCAGTCTCAAATAGAACCGCGCCATGCCGTCCGCGAGTAACGAGAAGCGATTGGAGCTTCATTGTGGAAAGAGTTGCGCGGCCGACTCGCTGTAGCTCCTCGAGGTCTTGCCCAATCGTGATGCGATGTTCAGCCTCCAGTTCGGCTTCATTCGGAGTGGCGGCGGTGATGCCTGCCTTCGCATAGCGGTGCAATTGATACCGCGCGTCTAGCGTGACTTGCAGCGCTCCTTTCCGTTTTGCGATTGCTTTCTGGACCAGCTCGGGCGTAGCCACACCAAAGCCGTAATCGGAAATGGCGAGCGCATGAGCTTTGCGGAGTTTCGCGGATAGACGCTGATAGAGTTTTCTTCGAGTGGCATCGGGCAAAGGAGTTTGCGGTTCGTAATCCACGCGGAGAACCTGCTGCGGCACGGTGTGAGCCCATCCGGCGAGAAAACGGCTTTTGGTCGGGGTGGTCCAGCCCTTCACCCGAACGATGCCGGAAACATCGACGTGCTTGCGGCGGAAGTGCGCGGTCAGCGCGTCGCCGGCAGAGTCATCACCCACGGCGGTTACGGGCAGGACGCGTGCGCCAAGAGAGGCGAGATTGTTGGCGGCGTTGGCCCCGCCGCCGGGAACGAGTTGTGTCTCGCGATGTTTGAGGATTAACACGGGCGCCTCGCGCGAGACACGGGAGATTTCGCCGAACTGAAATTCATCGGCAACGAAATCGCCAAAGAGGACGATAGTCTTCGAGGAGAACTGTTCCACGCATTCGGCGAGAGCCACAAGGTCGACCGACGTTGACGCTGATTTTTCTGCGGCTGATCGCTTCATCTCGGTTGCCTCAGGATCCAGTCTGCTGCTTGTTTGAGATCGTCCGCAACAAAATCGGGTTGCCTGGGCCACTTTGCCGAATGCCAGGCCAATTCACCTTCGCCGTATCCCGTGCGCACTAGGATGCCCCGGGCGCGCACGCGGCGAGCGAGTTCGATGTCGCCGTAACGGTCACCCACAATGAACGAGCGGCCGAGTTCCAATGCGTGTTCGCGAGCGGCGCGGTCGAGCATACCGGTCTTGGGCTTGCGACACTCGCAGTTATCGGCGGACGTGTGAGGACAGTAATAAATTGCGTCAATGCGCGCACCCGCTGTTGCGAGTTGCTTTTCCATAAGTTCGCTTACCGTGCGCACCAGCGACTCCGGAAAGTATCCACGGCCAACGCCGGACTGATTGGTGACAACCACAACTGGCAAACCGGCCTCATTAAGCCGCCGGATGGCAGCCCCGACAAAGGGGAACATACGAAAACGGCTGGTATGATTCAAGTAGCCAACTTCCTCCGCAATTGTTCCGTCGCGATCGAGAAAAACGGCTGGACGCGGCGTGCTGGAATCAGGCACGCTGCACCTCAATCTTGGAAAGCCAGGGCCGGACCGCGGCCTCCACCATGTCGGGAGTGACTTTCGTCATGCAACGATGATCCGTGGGGCAGCCCCGGAGAAAGCACGGGCTGCAGAACGGTTTTTCTTGCACGATGGTGCAGCGCGGCGTTACCGGAGCTGTACCCAGCGGATCCGTGGGCCCGAAAACGGCGACGACCGGAAGCCCGACTGCAGCTGCAACATGCATCGCGCCGGAATCGTTGCCAATGAAAAGATGACATTGCGATAGCAGCGCAGGCAAATCGGCGATGGCAGTTTTTCCCGTGAGATCGATGGGTGGCTGGCGCATGTCAGCGGCAATCGCGTTCGAAACAGCGGCTTCCGTCGCAGTGCCGAAAAGGATGATGTCGGCATCGCTCTGAGACTGCAGGCGATTGGCCACCTCGGCGAATCGCGGAGGCGGCCAGCATTTCGCGGAGCCGTAGGACGCTCCGGCACCGATGGCCACGCGCAGGGCATGCGGACGCGCACCGGATTCAACCAGAAACTCAGCAGCGCGACGGCGCCTCTCTTCAGGAACAGTCATAGCAATGAAAGATTCGTCGGAAAACGAATCAACCCATCCCGCGCGGCGAAGGAGTTCCAGATAGTAAAACTTCTCGTGTGCGGGAATGTCGCCGGGCTTCGGAATAGGCACTGCTTTCGTGAGGAGAAGGCTGCGGCCGTCGCGTGCATAGCCGATGCGCTCAGGAATACTCGCGCGCCAGGCAAGCCATGCGGCGTCGAACGCATTTTGAAGCAGAAGGGCCGCGTCGAATTTCTGCGCACGTAGCTCCGCCGCAAGCCGTTCGCGGCCTGAAAAACCGGCGTGAATTCCATGAGGATCGTAGGTGATAAGTTGATTGCAGATGTGCTGATCACGGTAGATGTCTGCAACGTAAGGGCGGGCAACAATCGTGATTTCCGCATCGGAGAATCGCGCACGCACGGCGCTCAATGCAGGCAGTGCCATGATGGCGTCGCCGACCCAGTTCGTCGCGCGAATCAGAATCTTCATGCTGCTGCTCCCGCGCTGCCTCGCAGAGTCTGGTCGAGTGCGTTTTTGAAATCAGCTTCGGGGCTCACGACAAGATCGATCACGGAAATGTACACGGGCGCAAGCTCAATCTTTACACTGCCGAGATTCTGCGCGTCCTTCTCCGTCGTCGCAAACGCATTTGCGCCGACGCGTTTCGCTTCCCGCTGAATCTGCAAAACGTCCCGGTCGGTATAGCGATGGTGATCTCGAAAAGCCATCTGTCCGCTAACGGCAATCCCCCAGTTCCGGAGGTCACGAAAGAAAGCATCCGGATTGCCCAGGCCGCAGAAAGCAAAAAAGGGGCCGGTGCCAATCTCAGCGGAAGAAAGCAAGGTGATCTCCCCGCCCAAGCGCCGGAATCCGACCAGTTGGGTGGCCGCAGCGAAAACCGGATATTGATTCAACTTTCCGATCGCTTCGATCGTCCCGGGCATGGTCTCGGTGCGAGTGAATACGAGAATGTTTGCACGGGCCATTGCCGAAAGCGGTTCCCGAAGGCAGCCAGCCGGCAAAAGCGATTCACGACCAAGGGGCCTAGATGCGTCCATCAAGAGGATGTCGAGATCGCGGGCGAGTTGGAGATGCTGAAAACCATCATCGAGAAGAAATATGTCGATGGACTGCTGTGACTCGAGTCGCTGGCCCTCGGCGAAGCGGTTCTTGCCAACGCCAAAAGAGACGCGGTTCTGGAGGCGGAATTTCATCAGCTCGATTTCGTCGCTGGTGCCATTTGCGCCGCGATAACCGCGGCTGAGGATGGCGACGCGTTTCCCTTCCGCAAGAAATCTCTCGGCAAGCCAGATCACCATCGGCGTTTTGCCAGTGCCGCCAACCGTAAGATTCCCGACGCTCACCACCGGCGCTTTCAAGCGTTTCTGCCTCAGCAATCCCTTGGCATAGAGCCAGACACGCAGCCGAACGATTGCGCCATAGAGCAGCGACAGCGGCCAGAGCAGCATCCGCACTGGCGGCGAAACATTCATCGAGCGTTCCCGTTCAGAAGTCTTGCGATCTCTGCGACCGCGCGATCCGTGGCGCCTCGGCTGCCCTCGACTAGGCTGCGCGCCGTCTCACCCATTTTTTTCATCCGCTCGGGATCGCGAAAGAATTCAATCCACGCGACGCCAACGTCCTCGGGGCTCTCCACCTGCACCGCAGCTCCCGCAGAGAGAAAACGCGAGGCGATTTCCGCGAAATTTTCCATCGAAGGACCAAAGACCGGAATTTTCCCGAAGGCAGCCGGTTCGAGAATATTGTGCCCACCCGACGGGACCAGCGAGCCGCCGATAAACACTCCGTCGGCGACGCGATAAAGAGAAGCGAGTTCGCCGATACTGTCAACCAGAATGACCGTAACATCTTCAGAAATCGAGCCGTCCTCGGAGACTCCGGCCGAATGCGATGGACCCGGAATCACGAGCTTCGAGCGCCGGATGAATTTGCGATGCGATTCATCGATGAACTCGGCAGCGGCTTCGAAGCGCTCCGGCTTGCGCGGCGCCAGGACCAGGAGCGCTTTGGGATATTCGCCCTGCAAAGTTCCAAACGCGATGAGTACGTGCGGCTCTTCCGTGGCCACGACGCTGCCTGCAACGATGATCGGCGAGCGCCCGCGGCGCCTAGCCTCTGCTTCCAGCCAATTCGCTAGCGGTGTGGCTGCGGGAAGCTCCAGGTCATATTTCAAGTTGCCGCTGACGCGGACGCGATCGGCAGGCGCCCCAAGAGCACGAATTCGCTCTGCATCTTTTTCGCTCTGCATGAGGAAGGCGCTTGCGTTCGAAAGCGCATCCTTCAGAAAAGGCCGCAGAAAAAAACCAAACGCACCGAGGTACCTTTGGTACCGCGCAAACGATCGGTCGGAAATGCGTCCGCTGACGAAAAGCACAGGTATCTTGCGCCGCTCCGCTTCCCGCAGAAAATTCGGCCAGATCTCCGTCTCGAGAACAAGGACGAGCGACGGCCTTACTGCCTCCATCGCGCGGCGAATGCAAAAGCCCCAATCGAGTGGGAAATAGATGACGGCATCGGCAAAGGGCATGCGTTCGCGCGCCAGTGCCTGACCTGTGATCGTCGTCGTGGAGACGATCATAGGCCGGTTGGGATAGGCTTCCTTCAAACGCCGGGCGAGAATCACGCCCGAGAGCGTTTCACCCACAGAGACGGCATGGATCCAGGTGGCCCCCGGGCGCTCCTCAGGCAATTTGGCAAGCGATGGAAACGAAAATCCAAGCCGCTGGCCAAGATTGGACAGATACTTGCCCGTGCGCAGGCCCTGCACGAGCCAGTAGGGCACGAGCAAAAGGGCCGCGAGGCCCATGAGGAGGCTATAGATGAAATACACTGAGCGTGGCTCCGGTCTGTCCCCTCGCCGCCAGCAGCAGGCGGCCCGCGACGCAGGGCAACCCTGCGCGTCCCCCAGGAATCGAAGGCGTCGAGATGAGAAAAGTCTATTATAACCTGATGCAAAAACTAACCATCTCAATTCCCCTTCTTGCGCTGATGTTGGCCGCGATGCCCGGCGCTACCCAGCAGCCGGCTTCGTTGAGAACCGCGTCACTGCAATCTCACGAGGCCATGACCATCTCGGTGCTGCCGTGGACGGATCCCGCGCTGTACAAAGAGAAGTTTCCTAAGAAGTCGCCGTTCGCGGCGGGGATCCTGGCGGTGATGGTTGCGTTCCGCAACGATTCGGATGAGAGCGTCAAGCTGAATCTCGACCGCATCCGACTTTCGGTGCGCATCGACGAGGACAATCGGCAGCAATTGGAACCG
>JBGQCW010000103.1:0-6784 GCA_041495565.1 Candidatus Acidiferrum sp. | reverse complement strand
CGCGTGGTCTCGACTGGCGATCCTCACTATCCGCTGAGTCTCGCCGAGTTCACAAAGCGGCAACGGCCGCTGCGTCTCGACGCGTTTGAACACTATATTCGCGGATTGCTGGCCAGCGAAGATGACGCGCGGTTGCGTGAGTTACGGGAAGCGGCACGCCTCGAACCCGAATGGCCGGAACCCGATTTCGCGCTTGGAGAAGCATATTTTGCGCGACGAGATTGCAATTCCGCGCTGCCGTGGTACGCGCGAATGCCGAAGACGCACAACCGCTACGCCGAAGCGCTATTCGCCACCGGCGTTTGCCGCCTTCTGCTCGGCCAACCAGACCGGGCGGAGGAAGTGTTCACTTCGTTGCAGGAAGCGTTGGGGAACAATATGGTTGCCGGAGCGGAGCTGCCGGAAATCCTCAATGATCTTGCTATCGCGCGGGCTCGCCAGGGGAAAGTACCCGCTGCACAGACCGATCTTCGCCGTGCCGCCGAGCTGGATCCCGACGAGGATGACTATGCGTTCAATCTGGGCTTGCTTGCGCTCCAGGCCAATGACGCGGGTGCGGCGGCAGGATATTTCCGGGAAGCCGCAGAACGTGAACCTGATAACCCCGAGGACCGGGCGATGCTGATCTTGTCTCTGGAAAAGGCCGGGAAGAAGCCCGAGGCGGACCAGGAGCGCGAGACAGCAACGGAGACCTTCGGTCCCAATGGGCTCCCAACCATACCTCTAGATTCGAAAAATGATTTTGTGTCGCGGCTGAATCGCATCAAGACCGAGCTTGACGTAACCGCTTTGCGCGCGGGGTTGGAATCACCTATGCTTCCCGCGAGCACCGCTGCTTCAAACGAGTCGAGCGACACACCGGCGGCGCACGTTCGGCGTGCTCGGCAGGAACTATCCGCAGGGCACGTGGACGCCGCAGAGAAAGAATTTCGTGCTGCGCTCGCCGGGGATTCGGGCAATGCCGCGGCGCACCACGGACTGGGAGAAATTGACCGCCGCCGAGGCAAAATGGATGACGCCGTAAAGGAATTACAGGCCTCGCTTACAGCGCGCGATTCCGCCGTCGTTCGAACGACGCTGGCGAAAATTTATCTCGAGCAGAAGAAACCGGATCTCGCCAGGACGGAAGTGGAGCGCGCCCTGAAGCTCGCGCCGAACTACACCGAAGCGAAACAGCTTCTAGAACATCTGCAGAATTCCAAAGCAACCGAGAAAAAACCAGGAGGAAGTGCGCAATGACCGATTGGCCCCGATTGATGCGGCGCTCCTTTGACTCTGAGCGATTCCAATTTCTTACTGCATTCTCGCTTTTCTGCATCGTTTTCGTCTTTGCGACTCTCCTATTGCTCCCCTCTGCCACCGCCGACGAACATCCGGCCGGCCCCTTGGTCCTGGAACTCAGTCTCGATGGTGAAGTGGAACCCATACTGGCTACGTACGTCGACGAAGGCCTTGCGGACGCAGCCCGGCGTCATGCGGCGCTGGTTCTGATCACCATGGACACGCCGGGCGGGCTGAGCGATTCGATGAAAGACATGATTCAGCACATTCTCACGTCGTCCGTGCCAGTTGCCGTATATGTCTCGCCGACGGGTGCGCGGGGCGCTTCCGCGGGATTCTACATTCTTCTTTCGGCGGACATCGCCGCCATGGCTCCGGGTACGCACGCGGGCGCTGCTTCTCCGATCCTTGCGATCGGCGGTTTCCCGCAGCAAATTGATGAGGTATTCCGGAAGAAGATCAACCAGGACGCGATGGCGTTTCTGCGAAGTTTCACGGAGAGGCGTGGACGCAATCCGGTATTGGCGGAAAAGGCCATCACGGAATCCAAAGCGTTTACCGAGAAAGAAGCGCTTGAGGGAAAGATGATCGACCTCATTGCGAGTTCGCCAGAGGATTTGCTGCGGCAATTAGATGGCCGGACTATTACTCGCTTTGAAGGTGCGCAAGTGACGCTGGCGCTGAAGAATCCGGTCCGCACGCCATTCGAGCTTTCCAGCCGGCAGAAATTTCTTGCGCGAATCGTCCAGCCGGACGTGTTCTTCGTGATGCTGATTCTTGGTGTTCTTGGTCTTTACACGGAATTTACGCATCCCGGAGTGATCGCCCCGGGAGTGATTGGGGGAATCTGCCTCATCCTCGCGTTGTACGCGATGCAATTCTTGCCAGTAAGTCTCGCGGGCCTATTGCTTATCCTGCTCGCGCTGGCGTTTTTCATTCTCGAAGCGAAAATGCCGAGCCACGGCGTTCTGGCTGTTGGGGGAGTGATCTCGATGTTTCTAGGCGCGATTTTTCTGATTCGTTCGCCGCTCACGCCCGGAGGAGTAAGCATCAAAGTGGCGCTCGCGGCGACGCTCCCGTTTGCTGTGCTTGCCGTTTTTCTGATGCGGCTGGTCCTGCGCTCGCGAAAATGGAAAACGACGACAGGAAAGGAAGAGTTGATCGGGTCGCAAGGCGTTGTCGTCAAGCTGCTACAATCGGGCGCCGAGGGAATGATTCGCGTGCATGGCGAACTCTGGCGGGCTGAGTCTGCGCAGCCCGTGCAGGAAGGCAAGACCGTCCGAGTTTTGCGAGTTGAAGGGCTAAAGCTTTACGTTGAGCCGGCCGACACGGCTGTCTCGATGGCGAAATAAGAATTTTCTGAGTTCAGGAGGAAAACATGGAGATCGGATTTGTCGGGATACCGCTGTTCGTCGGCCTCGGGTTGCTGTTGATCTGGATCTGGAATTCGCTGTACATCATCAAGGAGTGGGAGCGGGGCGTTGTGCTTCGGCTCGGCCGGTTGCTTCCCGAAGCAAAGACCGCCGGCATAAATTTTGTAGTTTGGCCAATCGAAACACTCTATCGCATCAATCTGCGCCTCGAGACTCTCGACGTTCCGCCCCAGGACATCATCACGCGGGACAACGTGTCCGTAAAAGTGAACGCCGTTTGTTATTTTCGAGTGGTTGACGCGAACCTGGCGATGTCACAGGTGCAGAATTATCAATACGCGACCTCCCAGCTCGCGCAGACCACGCTCCGGAGCATCGTCGGGCAGTTTGAGCTCGATGAAATTCTTTCCCAGCGCGACAAGGTCAACGCCAAGCTCCAGATCATACTCGATACCGACACCGAACCTTGGGGCATCAAAGTGTCAAAAGTCGAAGTGAAGCAGGTCGACATTCCCGAGCAGATGCAGCGTGCCATCGCGCGCCAGGCGGAAGCTGAACGCGAGCGTCGCGCAAAAATTATTCATGCTGCGGGTGAGTTCGAAGCCTCACAAAAACTGGCGGATGCGGCCAAAGTTCTGGAAACGCAGCCCTCAGCCATTCAGCTCCGCTACCTGCAAACGCTTACCGAGATAGGTGTCGAGAAGAACACAACGATTGTGTTTCCCCTGCCCATCGATATCATTAATAGCTGGGTCAAGACTTTGGGGGGGCAAAAATAGCACGAATGGCTTCGGGAGGAAAACGAGGGGGCGCCGGAGAGCGTGTGCTCGAAAGCAGGCATGTTATCGGCTTGTTTATGCTGATGCTGCTGTTCTCGGGAGTGTTTTTCACGCTCGGTTACGTCATGGGGCGCAACCAGTATGACGGTCAAGTGCGCGCCGCGACGGATTCCCGCACGAAGCTGCAAAATCCTTTTTCCTCCAAGCCTGAGCCTTCTGCAAAGCAGGCAAGCAATTCCAGAAATTCCGACTCACCCCAAGAGACTGCTGCGCCGCCGAGTTCGGATTGGGAGTTTTACCACGCAGGCGACAACAAGAAAACCGAAGACCATCTAAGGCCCGCAGCGCCCGCGTCTGCTCCAACCCAAGAGAATGTGCCTGTGCTCGTGAGGACCACGGCGCCGGGCAGGACGGCCAGCAGCCCATCGAAGTCCTTAAATGCGCCGCTCGTTCCCGTGGGCGCTTACACATTGCAGGTCGCCGCGCTCACAAAGGAAGCGGATGCGCTGGAACTTGCCACCAGATTGCAAAAGAAAAAATTTCCCGCGTTCGTTCTTTCTCCGCGAGCAGACAAGTATTACCACGTGCAGGTCGGCCCCTACGCTGATCAGAAAACCGCCGACGCCGCCAGGAAAGGCCTCGAGGGCGCCGGTTTCAAAGCCATCGTGAAACACTGATGCCCGGGGGCAGGCGGCTCACCTATCTTCGTCCCCAGCCTGGCGCGGAAACGCTGGCGGGTTTGCGTCTCTCGATCGGTGCTGCATCCGGCGCTGCGTTGTCGCTCTCCTTTAGCGGCCTTTACCTGAGCATTTACTCCTGGGTTTGCGTTGGAATCCTTCTCGTCGCTTTGATCGGTGCGGGGCCGCGCGTGGCATTCGGCAGTGGGTTTCTTCACGGGCTTCTCTTTGTCCTTACTTCTGTGTCGTGGATCGCGACAGTTCTTTCCGTTCATGGCGGGCTTTCGACAGCAGGCGGATGGGGACTTTTGGTACTGATTGCCATCGCTTGGGGGATTCTCACCGGCAGTTTCGCCTGGGCAGTTCACCGGCTATCCTGCCGAAGTATCGAATTGGCGTGTGTCGGTGCGCCATTCCTTTGGGTTACGTTCGAGTTTGTTCGCGCGCATCTCCCGGAGATCAGTTTTCCATGGAATTTGCTTGGCTACCCAGCAGCGGCAAACTCCGGCTTCGTTCAACTCACCATGATCACGGGCATCTATGGGCTTTCTTTTCTCGTGGCAGGATTCAATGCGCTCCTCGCATGGACAGGCACTTCGGACACACTAAGTTGGAAGCGGCGCCTGACAATTGCCTGTAGTGTCACAGCATTGCTAATTGTGATCGGGTTTGCTGGGCCGCGAATGCTGCCGCAGGCGCCTGCACATCATTTCGCTCGTGCCGTTCAACTCAACTTTCCAGAGACACCTTCTTACTCTGCGGATTGGTTCCAGGCGCACACCGCAGATCTTGAAGAAATTAGGCGAATCAGTCTGGCTCCCGCCGCTGTCAAGCCGGACCTGCTGGTGTGGCCTGAAGCGCCCGCACCGTTTTCCTTTCAAGATGTGCAATTCGCCAGAATTGCCTCGAAACTGGCGATCGATTTCAAGCACCCGTTCCTCGCGGGCGCGATTGAATGGAAGCCACCGGTGGATCCCGCGGACAGGGCTCCACGCGGGAATCTCGCGCCCTACAACAGCGCGTTACTTTTTGATGCGCAGGGTCAGCGTGTATTCGTCTACGACAAAATTCACCTGGTTCCATTCGGTGAGTACGAGCCATTCCCGCTCATCCATCGCGTCGTGACGAGCCTTTCGGACGAAGTCGGGGGCTTTTACAAAGGAAACCACTACGCCGTGGGCCGGCTGCCCGGCGGGAATACGTTTGGGGTTTTCATTTGCTATGAAGCGATCTATCCCGGCGAAGTGAGGCGATTTGCCGCGAATGGCGCGCAACTCTTCGTCAACATTTCGAACGACGGATGGTTTGGGCGCTCCGCCGCCGCCGAGCAGCATCTGCATATGGCGCGTGTGCGCGCCGTGGAGAACCGCCGCTGGATCGTTCGTTCGACCAACAACGGCTATACCGTTTCGATCGATCCCTACGGCCGCGTCCATCAGCCTCTCCCCCCGGATGTTCGAGCGGCAGTGGATCTCCCCTACGATTTTCGAACAGACAGGACGATCTACTCTCGCTTTGGAGACTGGTTCGCCTGGCTCTGCGTGCTTGTTTCCGTTATTCTAATGTGGACAACTTTTCGAAAGGCAAAGTAGCGCTTGTACACGGGCGCGAACTTTCAGATAAAGCATGATCCTCGAAGACCTACAGCACCGCTACGAAGGACTCAAGCAACGCATCACGCTCGTGCGGAGCTATCTTTGACGCCCCGCAGTATCGCGAACGCCTGAAAGCTCTCGAAGCGCGCGTCGCCGATCCCAATTTCTGGAACAATCAGGAAGCGGCGCAAGGCGTTCTCCGTGAGCGGAAGCGCGCCGAAGAACAGATTGCCGCGGATGAAAAGCTCACAGCGATCGCGGGCGACATAGAGACGTATATCCATCTCGCGCAGGAAGAGACCAACGCCGCGCAGAAGAACGATCTGCTGAAAGAACTGGATCGGGAACTTACTGCGGCGGATAGCTACATCTCCGAACTCGAAACGAGGACGCTCCTCTCCGGCGAAAACGATCACCTCAACGCCATTATGACCATCAAGCCCGGCGCGGGCGGTACGGAGTCGCAGGATTGGGCGTCCATCCTGCTTCGCATGTACCTGCGATGGGCGGAGCGTCGAGGAATGACCGCCTCGGTCCTCGATGAGACACCGGGAGAAGAGGCGGGCATCAAATCGGCCACGATTCAATTTTCCGGTGAAAATGCTTACGGTCTTCTCGCGGGCGAAACCGGCGTTCACCGTCTCGTTCGAATCTCACCATTCGATCAGGCGGCGCGGCGCCACACTTCGTTTGCGTCCGTCTTCGTGATTCCGGAAGTTGACGACCGCATCGAGATCAACATTCGTCCTGAAGATTTGCGCGTGGACACGTTCCGGTCGGGTGGCAAGGGCGGGCAAAACGTCAATAAGGTGGAGACGGCTGTCCGCATCACGCACATCCCGACCAACATCGTCGTTGGGTGCCAGGCCCAGCGCAGCCAGCACAAGAATCGCGAGCTGGCGATGAAGATGCTTCGCTCGCGGCTATACGATCTGGAGATCCAGAAGCGCCAGGCGCACACCGACAAGTTGGATGCCAGCAAACTGGACATCTCGTTCGGGAGCCAGATCCGGTCGTACGTGATGCAGCCTTACCGGTTGATCAAGGACCACCGCACAAAGTTTGAAGTCGGCGATGTG
>JBGQCW010000102.1:0-6816 GCA_041495565.1 Candidatus Acidiferrum sp. | reverse complement strand
GGCGGCGTGCCCGAATCACAATATCGCGCGGACCTCGCGCTCCTCGACGATCTGTCGCAGGCTATGAGTCTTACTTCGATCTGCGGTCTCGGCCAGATCGTCCCCGCGCCGATTCAATCCGTTCTGAAACATTTTCGAGCCGAAATTGACGCCCACGTTTTGAAGGGCCAATGCACCAGCGGGATCTGTTTCACGCTCGCTGCCCGCGCCGGAGAAGCCCAGCGCGTTGGAATTCGCCCCTAAAATGACGACCGCTACCACACCTCCCGGCCTCGTTGACGTCACCATCGACGGACAACTCGTCCGCGTGCCCGCCGGTACGACTGTATTCGACGCTGCGCGCATGAATGGCATCAACATCCCCACGCTTTGCCATCTGCAACATCAGACGCCCGTCGGCGTCTGCCGCCTCTGCGTCGTGGATACTGGCGCGCGCGTACTTTCCGCGTCCTGCGTCCGCCCGGTCGAGCCGGGCATGAAGGTCGTCACCAATTCCGAAAAAGTTCTGAACGCTCGAAGGACACTGCTTGAACTAATGATGTCCGATCACCCTTCGCCTTGCGCGCGCCAGCAGAATTCCGGCGACTGTGAGTTGGAAACACTCGCAAAAGCGGCCGGCGCCTCTCAACCGCGCTTCGCAAAACGCAGCGTCGCCCGCGGCTCAGACGATTCTTCTCTGGCCATCGCCGTCGATCACGACGCCTGCATCCTCTGCGACCGCTGCATCCGCGGCTGCGACGAAGTGAAAAGCAATTTCGTTCTCGGCCGCATGGGCAAAGGCTATTCCGCAGGCATCGCCTTCGATCTGAATTCCCCGATGGGCGATTCCACGTGCATTTCCTGCGGCGAATGCATGGTCTCCTGCCCCACCGGCGCGCTCACCAACAAGGGCGTTGTCGGCACCGCCATCGCCGTGGGTCCTGGCGCGCAAGGATTCGAAGCGGAAGAGCTTCTTCAAATTCCCGTATTCAAAGGCGTCTCCGGAACATTTCTCGAACTCAATCGTGGGGCCATCGTCAAACGCCGCTTCCGCAAAGGCGACCTCATCTGCCGCGAAGGCGAATTCGGCTCCACCGCTTTCTACATTCTCGAAGGCAAGGCCCAAGTATCCATTTCCACACCCATCGCTCACGTCAAAACCCAGGGCGGCGCTAAAGGTTTTTTCAAGCGCCTGACCAGCACGCTGGTCGCGCGCGAAGAAGACAAGCGGGAGGAAGAAGCGCGAGACAGAACCATTCCCATCGATGCCTCTGTCGATCTTTCCTATGGCAACCCTGTCGCCGAACTGGGCCCCGGCGATCTCTTCGGCGAAATGACGTGTATGAATTTTTATCCGCGTTCCGCCACGGTGATTGCGGAATCCGACGTCGTCGCTTTCGAAATGCTGCGCAATGTTCTGGACATCATGCTCAAGAACAAATCCTTCCGCGCGCAGCTCGACCTGACCTACCGCCGCCGCGCTCTCGACAATCATCTCCGCGGCGTGCCGATGTTCACGGACCTCTCGCCCGATTTCATCGAGCACCTCAAGGAAAGCGTCGAACTCCAGCGCTTTGCCCCTGGACAGGTCATCGTTCAGCAGGGCGCCCCGGCGGACAGCTTCTATCTCGTTCGAATCGGCTTCGTGAAAGTTTCGGAAAACTATCCCGGCGGCGAAATGGTTCTCGCCTATCTTTCGCGCGGAGAT
This sequence comes from Candidatus Acidiferrum sp., assembly GCA_041495565.1. GTDB lineage: Bacteria > Acidobacteriota > Terriglobia > Acidiferrales > UBA7541 > Acidiferrum. The sequence continues at coordinate 5,129 of JBGQCW010000102.1, read as the reverse complement.
TATTTCGGCGAAATCGGTTTGCTCGGGGGCGGCGTTCGAACCGCCACTTGCACCGCGCTCGACCACGTCGAACTCGTGCGCATCTCCGGCGACGATTTCCGCCAGATGATCGAGCGTTTTCCCAGCGTTCGCAAGGGCTTCGAAGCCGTTGCCGCCGAGCGCCGCCTCGCGAACGAACAGCGCATGCAGATGGTTCACAGCGTGTCCATCGAACAGTTCCTATCGCAAGGATTGATGGAAGCGCAGAGCCTTTTGATACTGGATTTGCAGAATTGCACGCGCTGCGATGCTTGCGTGAACGCCTGCGCCGACGCTCATGACGGCATCACGCGTCTCGTTCGCGATGGCTTGCGCTTCGACCAATATCTTGTCGCCACCAGTTGCCGGCAGTGCCGCGATCCGCTCTGCATGGTGGGCTGTCCCGTCGGTTCGATTCGGCGCCGCAATTCGCTCGAAGTCATTATCGAAGATTGGTGCATCGGCTGCGGCCTCTGCGCGCAGAATTGTCCCTACGGCAACATCAATTTGCATCCTTTCGAAGTCATGGTTGATGATCCCGAGCGGGCCGGGCGCAAGAAGGCGACTATCAAACAAAAAGCGACATCGTGCGATCTCTGCACGCATTTGAAAGAACCGAGTTGCGTGTACGCTTGCCCGCACGATGCGGCACATCGCGTGGACCCAAAAACATTCTTCGCCGAGATGCTCGGCCAGGGCCCCGCGAAATGAGAATGGACAGAACCCAACGCGGCTGGGCCCTCGCGTCGCTCGCAATTCTCGCAGTGTTGGCTGTGGTCTACGTATTTTATGCGCTCAATTCGCCGCAAGGACCGCGCGGCGGCAGCACGATTGGCCTGGCTTTCGGTATCATCGGATTCAGCTTTATGATTTTCGCGGCGCTCCTCGGGGCGCGAAAACGCGTTCCCGTCTGGCGCATCGGCCGCGCAAAAGCCTGGATGCGGGGCCACCTCTGGCTCGGTTTTCTTTCGCTGCCGATTCTTCTTTTTCACGGCGGCTTTCATTTCGGCGGCACGCTTACCCGCGTCTTGATGTGGCTGCTGATCATCACCGTGTTCAGCGGGGTCTTTGGCGCGGCGCTGCAACACTACGTTCCGCGCGTGATGACTTCGGACTTGCCGCTCGAAACCATTTACGACGAAATCGGACACGTGCATTCGCTCCTGCGCGAAGAAGCCGATCGCGCGGTCGAATCTCTCTGCGGTCCCATTGGCCTCAGCAAAACTTGGGGCGGAGAAGGCCAGCGCGCAGGCGGTTTCACGGCGTTGCGCACGATCGCCGCGTCCGCCGTTCCTCTGCGCACGTCGGCTGCCGTCAGCGCGGGCGCAAGCGCCGCAGTCGCCGCCGCTCCGGAAATCATTTTGCTCACAGAAGAAGAAAGCGCGCCGCTCCGCCGCTTCCATCTTCAGGAGATGCGTCCGTTCCTCGAAAATCCGCAACAGCGTGGCCAGCGCCTCGGCGATGCCCAGAAGGCGGCCAGCGCGTTCGCCGGATTGCGTACTCTGCTGCCCGCCGCGGCGCGTGCAACGCTGGACGATCTTGCAGACATTTGCGACGAAGCGCGCCAGCTTCAGCGCCAGGCGCGGCTGCACCACTGGCTGCACGGCTGGTTGCTCGTGCACATTCCGCTTTCGCTTGCATTGATCTTGCTCGGCGCCATTCATGCTGTGATGGCGCTGCGCTTCTAACGGAGAAACGTGGCACGCACACGCACAACCAAAAAACTCGCGCAGCGCATCGACCTGAACTATTTCAAGAGGCCGACGCCATTGAAGCGCGCTAAATTCTGGCTCAGCCTGCTGCTGCCTTTGCTCGCATTGGTGTGGATCGCCGAACGCACCATTTTCAAAGACTCTCGCGTTTACAGCAGCGGCCGCATGGCAGAGGCTCATGCGGTCCTTGAAAAAGAATGCGCCGCCTGTCACGTGCAACAAGCCGGTGCATTTTCCGCCGGGGCCGCGGACACTGCCTGCCTGTCCTGTCACGACGGTCCCACACACCACGAGGTTGCTTCGAAGAAAATAGGATGCGTCGCCTGCCACACCGAGCATCGCGGTCGCATCGACATCGCTGCCGCCAGCAATCACTCTTGCGCTGAATGTCATGCCGGCTTGCGCGACGCTGGCGGCCGATCGGGTTATGCGAATAGCATCCACAGCTTTGAGGATGGCCATCCCGATTTCGCCGCGTTGCGCCCCGTTGGGGGAACCCCCGCTCGCGACCCCGGCACAATTAAATTGAATCACGCCATCCACCTGAAGCCGATCCGTCGCGGCCCAAACGGCCCCGTCGTCAATCTCGAATGCGGTGATTGCCATCGCCCTACGGCAGTTCATACAACGTGGACGTACGCCGATCCTCAGCACGTGAATTACACTCCGAGCTACGCCCGCAGAATCGTGGATGACACTTTGCCAGACGGCTTTCTTCCCTTGAAGCCCAGCAAGCCGCAGAATGACCGCGAATTGATGGCGCCCGTGAAATTCGCGACCGCCTGCGCAGGCTGCCACTCGCTGGCCTTCGACAAACGCTTCGACGAAGGCGTTCCTCACGACAAGCCGGACGTTGTTGACGGGTTTCTCTTTCAGAAATTTACGGCGTACATCGCTGCGCATCCGAACGAGCTGCGCGAAGTACAGAATCCCAATCGCGACCTGACGGGCAAGACGTTGCCGCCGAGGAATCGCCTGCTGACGCCCTCTCAGTGGGTGGCTCAACAAGTTGCCATCGCGGAAGAATTGCTGTCGCATAAAACTTGCGCGCAATGCCACGCGCTGACAATGACGCCGCTGCAGGATACGAAGATCGCACGCTGGGAAGCTGCGGGTCTGCAAGACGCCGGTCACCCTGCAAGTGCGCAGGCGGAACTTGTGGCCGCCTATTCCGCGCGGCTGCCCGCCATTGCAGCGTCCAAGATCACCGCCCACTGGATGCCGCATGCAAAATTCGATCACGACGCGCACCGCAGCTTCACCTGCGTGAGTTGCCACGAAAGAGCGCTGACCAGCACGGAGACGAGCGACATCCTGCTGCCGGGGATTGCGACCTGCCAAAAGTGTCACGCGCCCGGATCGGATCACGCGGAATCGCGCTGCTTCGAGTGCCACACGTACCACGATTGGTCCAAGCGCAAGGAAGTGAAGCCCAGTTTCACTCTTCCCGCGCTGCGTACCGGTGCGCGGGCAAAGTAGAACGGTTTGTGCCTACAGTCGGTGGTCTTCTAGCGGAAAATGGATGTGACTCATATCACAGCATTGGGTAACTCTTTCTATTCAACATTCTGGCGGCCAAGTTAGCGGCGTCTCGGAAAGCGCGCAAAGCCACCTGAGGGAGGAAGGCGGATGGAGCGAATCGCGGTGATCACCAGCGGAGGGGATGCGTCCGGGATGAACGCCGCGATCCGCGCAGTGGTGCGTACGGGAATCGATCGCGGATGGGAAGCGTTGGGAGTTCGGCATGGGTATGCGGGGCTGATCAGCGACAACTTCGTGGAGCTGGGGCGACGGAGCGTCAGCGGGATTGTCCAGCATGGCGGGACGATGCTGGGAACGGCGCGCTGCGAAGCGTTCAAGACGGAGGAAGCGCAGATCAAGGCAATCCGCTTTTTGCGCGAGCGAGCGGTAAAAGCGCTCGTGGTGATCGGCGGAGACGGATCGCAGAAGGGGGCGCTGGCGCTGCTCAAGAAAGGATTTCCCGTGGTTGGAATTGCGTCGACGATCGACAACGACCTGAGCGGCGCGGAGATTACGCTGGGAGTGGATACGGCTCTGAATGTGGCACTGGAAGCGATTGACCGGATCAAAGTGACGGCCTCGTCGCACGAGCGGGCGTTTCTGGTGGAGGTGATGGGACGGGAATGCGGTTACCTGGCGCTGGCGGCGGGAGTGGCAGGCGGCGCGGAGTGCGTGGTGCTGCCGGAAGTGGAGACCGATCCGGAGAAGGTGGCGCTCGAACTGCGTGCGGCATACGAGCGCGGGAAGTCGCACGCGATCGTGGTCGTCGCCGAAGGTGCGCGTTACAACGCGTCGGGCCTGGCGAAATATTTTGAAGAGCATCGCGAGCGAATTGGATTCGAATTGCGGGTGGTGAAGCTGGGGCATGTGCAGCGTGGCGGGACGCCAGGAGCGTTTGACAGAATTCTGGGGACGCGGATGGGCGCAGCGGCTGTGGAATGCATTTCTCGTGGAGAGTTTGGCGTGCTCGTGGGATTAAATCGAGGAGACATTACGGCGACGCCGCTGGTGGAGGTCGTCAGCAAGAAGAAGCAGCTCGATCTCAAGCTGATGGAACTGGCCGGAATTCTGGCGCGATGAGCGGCAGCCGCCCTGAAGGGTGGTGTTCCCTGGCCGCTGCAGCGGCATTATTGATCTTCGCCAGCCATGATGAAGAGCGGATTGCCTTCGATGCCGGTGAATTGCGGGCGGAGGCGCTCGGTGTTGTAGTGCTCCTTGACGTTGACGAGTTTTTTGGTGGAAGTGACGATCTCGAGCGGAACGTTCCCGTAGTGGCCGTTCTTGAGGACGACGAGGCGGCCGCTGATCTTTTTCATGAGCAAATCGAGCGCGAGGTTGCCGTACGCCATGGGAGCGATGGAATCAATCGCGTCAGGATCGCCGCAGCGGACGAGATAGCCGAGCTTTTGATTGATAACATCGATGGGCCGGCCCTTGTTGAACTTCGCGGAAAGCTCTTTTATGTTTTCACTGACGAGATCGCCGATGCCGCCGAGCTTGCGATGTCCGTAGGCATCGGTGGTTTCGCCTTTGAAGACCATCTCGCCGCTTTCGAACGTGGCGCCTTCCGAAACCAACACGATGGAATAACGGCTGGGATTCTTGCGGCGATCCTCGACGAGCAGTTCGGTGAGGCGCTCGATATTGAATTTGTATTCGGGAATCACGCAGCGATTGGCGGCGCCTGCCATCGTAGGGAGCATGGCCGTGAACCCCGCGTAGCGGCCGAAGACTTCAAGAACGAGGATGCGCTCGTGGGAGCCGGCGGAGGTGCGCAAACTGTTGACCATCTGGATGGTGCGGGTGATGCAGGTGCTGAGACCGATGCAGTAATCGGTGCCGGGGACATCGTTGTCCATGGTCTTGGGAATGCCGATG
>JBGQCW010000101.1:0-6898 GCA_041495565.1 Candidatus Acidiferrum sp. | reverse complement strand
TAGGATGGCCGCCCGCAGAGCACCGTCATCTCGTGCTTGACGGCGAGTGCATCCACCACCGTGTGCGCCATCTTCGCGGTAGCCGAGGTGTCCGGCGGGTAATAGAGGTTGAGCAGCAAGACGCGCATCCGAAGATTGTACAGGGAAGGGAGAGGAAGGAAGTAAGGAGCTAAGGAAGCAAGGGAAAAAAGTAAAGCCATTCACCAGTGCCACTGGCGATGGCCGGGGAACCGAAGGACGCGCCCAGCTAACGGTTTTCAGTAGGTTTTTTGAAGATCGGCGCAGCGGCCTGTCTTAGTTCATGGGCCGTCGGTTTCTTTTTTGGCTTTTTCTTAACTTCGCGATTTCGTGCGTCTTTGTTTCCCATGCCAAATAGCTTGCCACATTTTAGTAGCCATAGCTAGGGCCTGCGAACTCCAAATCGGGCAAGGAAGCGCTACTGGCGGGAGATGAGGAAATTGCCCAGAACGAGCGCGTCCATCTGCGTGCGCAGGAAACAGTCGAGAGCTTCTTCAGGGCGGCAGACGATCGGCTCGTTATCGTTGAAGGAAGTGTTCAGGATGACGGGGACGCCCGTGAGGTCGCGGAACGCGGAGATCAGCGCGTGATAGCGGGGATTCGCCTCACGCGTGACGGTTTGCAACCGGCCCGTGCCGTCGACGTGCGTGGGTGCGGGAATCGCGCCGCGTTTTTCGGCGCGAACGGAATACGCCAGCGTCATGAACGGCGAGGGATGCGATTTCTCAAAATATTCGGCGGTGGCTTCCGCGAGGATCGACGGAGCAAACGGCCGGAAGATTTCTCTGTGCTTGATGCGGCGGTTGAGGATCTCCTTCATTTCCGTACGGCGCGGATCGGCGACGATGCTGCGGTTACCGAGCGCGCGGGGGCCCCATTCGGATCGGCCCTGAAACCAGCCCAGAATTTTTCCATCGGCAATGATCGCCGCGGTGCTGCGCACCAATTCCTGTTCCGGTAGTTCGGCAACGCAATAGTCTTTCTGTGCGATGCCGTTCGCGTCGATTGCGCGGCGAATCTCATCCCGCGAGTAGCCCGGGCCCCAGTAGGCGTGCTCCATCACAAACGAACGTGGCTTGCCGAGCTTCTGGTGCCACACATAAAAAGCGGCGCCGACCGCGAGTCCTGCATCGCCCGCCGCTGGATGAACGTAAACTCGCTCAAACGGCGTCGCGTCAAATATTTTTCCATTGGCGACGCAGTTGAAGGCCACTCCTCCCGCGAGACAAACGGCTTTGAGTCCCGTGTGCTTCGCCAGCTTTTTCAACATGCCCAGGTAAACTTCCTCTAGGCGTGCCTGCAGCGACGCCGCAAGATTGCGGTGGCGCTGCTCGAGCGGCTCTTCCGGAGTTCGAACCGGCCCTAGCCGCTTTGACATTTCATCCGAAAACACTTTGCCGAGCGTTGGAGTCTTATCCGCTTCCGCCCAGCTCATTTCCGGCCCGGTGCGGTGGTGCGTGAAGTACTCAAGCCCCAGCCGGAAACCGTTGTCGTTCGAATCAGCGTCGAAACGCACAATGTCCCGGAACGCTTCCATCTGTTCCGGCTGGCCGTACGCGGCCAGGCCCATCACTTTGTATTCGTCGCCGAATTTCGGGAAGCCCAGATACTGCGTCACCCCGCTATAAAAAAGACCCAAGGAATGCGGGAATGCGATGGCACCCTCGATGTCCATTCGGTTGCCGCTGCCCGTGCCCCACATCGTGCTGGCAAAATCGCCGAGCCCGTCGGCGGAGAGCAATGCCGCCCGTTCGAACGGCGAAACGAAAAAGCTGCTGGCGAGATGAGCTTGGTGGTGCTCGATGCGGTGGAACTTCGCAGCTATTTTCTTCGGATCGACATCGAAGGCTAGGGCGAGTGCTTCGGGAATGCCCGTAAATTTCGCGAGGACCTTGGCCCGTTGACGCGCGAACGAGGGCATCCGCACCGCGTAAAAAAGTTTTGTCGCCAGCCTCGCGTACGGATTTCGCGGCACCGCCACGTGATCGACATCCGCAAGGGTCAGGCCCGCTTCCTTCAGGCAATAGCGGATCGCCTGCGCGGGAAAACCGGCGGCATACTTCACGCGGTTGAAGCGTTCTTCTTCGACGGCCGCGATCAGCCGCCCATCGCAGACAATCGCCGCCGAAGCGTTTCCGTGGTACGCATTGATCCCAAGAATATTCATCGTGCAATTTTTCAGTGTACCTCAGCCACCTGCATTATGCGGCGAGGTGACGGCGGCACCACTCGTTCAATACATACAGCGACCACGGCCGCGACCAGGTGGTCCTTCCGGCAAGAAAATCGCTCCACACCGAACGCACACCGCCCGGGCGCAGATAGGGGCGTAGCGCGGGCGCCGGATCGGCGAAGCTTGCTTCGAGCCGCGCCCGCAATGGCCCACGAAGCCATGCTTCCCACGGCAGCGTGAAAGTTCGTTTGCGCTGCGCGAGAATTTCTGGCGGCAGCAAATCTCCGAGGGCTTCGACGAGCAGCGCCTTTTGCGTACCGGGCCGCCGTCGCGCGGCGTCGGGCAGCGATCCCGCAAATTCAACGACCGGCGTATCGAGCAGCGGCACGCGAACTTCCAGCGATTGCGCCATGCTCACGGAATCGGTATCGCGGAGCAGCGTGCTGGCCATGTAAGTTCGCATCTCGAGCCACGAGATTCCCGCAACGGGCTCCAGCTTGCGCGCTTCGTCAGCAGTCCGTTCCAGCCAGGCGAGCCACGTGGGCTCGAGCGTGACTCCGTCGGCGCTGATCGTGCTGGGTCGAAATCGCGGTTCGATGATGCGTTCGAGCTGCCCCGGCGGAAAAAGCGCTCGCGCATAAAAGTAAGGATGAGGGAGCGCGTCAGGGTACGCCCATGCGGCCGCGGCCTTTCGCGAGGCGTCCGGCGTATTTTGGCGCGCGATTAGGCGGGCCACAAGCGGCGCCGTCATTCGCCGGAGCGCTGCAGGCACAAACCAGGCGGCGTGAACCAGTTTTGAAAATCGCGGCGTATCCGCAAACGTTTGATACCCCGCGAAGAGTTCATCGCCGCCTAGTCCCGAGAGAGCAACTTTCAGCCCGACTTCTTTGGCAGCCCAGGAAACGAAATAGGTATTGATGGCGTCCATCGTCGGCTGGTCGAGAGCCGCCAGAGCCTCGTCGATGCGAGATACAATTGAATCGCCCTTCAGTGGCACTTCCGTGTGTTGCGTGTTGCAGCGCTTCGCTATGACACGCGCAAGCTCTGCTTCGTCGTAGGAAGTACCGGGAAACGTGAGCGTAAAGCTTTGGATTCCAGCCTTCTCTCGGGCCGCGAGCGCCGCGATGGCGCCGGAATCCAGCCCGCTTGAAAGAAAGAGGCCGACCGGCACGTCGGCAATGAGATGCCTGCGCACGGCATCTTCGAGCAATGTCCGAAGACCCCGCGCCGCGGAAGCAAGTTCGCGAGGCTTGCGCGTATCACGGGCCGCGGGACTCTGTGCTGGGTCCCACCAGGGCCGCGCGCGCGGCGTGCGCCTGCGGTCCGGCACGTACACGAGCATCCGATGCCCGGGTGGCAAAGAAAACACGCCTTCGAGAAGCGTCACCGGCTCCGAGACGCTGCCAAAGAGAAGATAAGACGTGAGAGCATCCTGAGAGAGTTGTTTTGGCGCTGCCCCCGAAGCAAGCAGCGCGCGGACCTCGGAGGCGAAGGCAAAACCGTCCGGCGTCTGCGTGTAATAGAGCGGCTTGATTCCCAGCGGATCGCGCGCAAGAAAAAGAATGGGCGCCGTAGCGTAGCGCTCTCGAAGATCGAGCAGAGCGAAAGCGAACATGCCGTGCAATTCGTTGAGAGCGTCTTCGCCCCATTCTTCCCAGGCGTGCACCAGGATTTCCGTGTCCGATTGTGTGGCAAAGCGGTGACCGCAGAGAGCAAGTTGCTCGCGTAATTCACGGTAATTGTAGAGTTCGCCGTTGAAAATGACCGCGACATCACGCGTTTCGTTCCAAACCGGCTGATGGCCCCCGGCAATGTCGATGATGCTCAGCCGCCGCATGCCCAGGGCGAGTCCCGGTGCGCGGGTTTCTCCGGACAGAAAGCCTTCCTCATCGGGGCCGCGATGCCGCATGGCCGCGGTCATCGCGCGCACGCGCGACTCCGCTTCTGCGCTGCGCGAGGCAAACGCGACGCCGCATATCCCGCACACGCTACTCTTTGATCTCCGGCGTGGAGACGAAGGCCGCGCCGGCGCGGACCACGTGCTCGCGCAAATGGAAGCGAGGGATTCTCAAGCGGTTGTCCGCATACCAGGCAAGAAGCGCTCGCAACACCAGGAATAAGAGCGTCGCTGCCGTGGCCAGCACGAGATAAAAAAAGGATTCGCGCTCGAGGAGCAGACTCCAATCAATGGACTCATCCCATCCTGGGTAAATACTGTCCAGCAGTTTCCGCACATGCAGGCCCTCGAACGGTAGCCGTGTCAATCGCACATGGGCGAAATGGTCGAAGCTGTATTCCCGCGGATAATTCGGAATGGCACTGGCTGCCTCCGCAAACACCATCGGATTCTGGAGTTCTCTGCGCGTCAGATGGTGCCCCTGCGCGTCCCGCAGAATCACCCGATAAGTTGGATCGACAATGATCCAGCGGCTGCCAACCAGAACCTCGGCAACGACGTGTTTTGTATTGCGATCGGGAGTCAGCAGCAGCAGCCGGCGCACGCTCAGGCCCGCGCTTCGCGAAACATTCAAGAAGGCATTCGTGGCTGTTCCGCACACCGCCAAGAGCTGCTGGTAATTCAGCGTTGTTACGGGATCGCGCGCGGAGAGTTCTTCGAGATTGGCGGCCACCGCGCGCGGCGGGCCGGTCCGCATCCAATCCAGGATTGCGTCGATTTTTTGCTCCTGCGTGTAGCCTGCTGGCACAATCGCATCGGAAAAACCCTTCAGATAGTGCCGGACGGAGTACTCCCAGCCGCAGGAGTAGAGCAACGCAATGAAAGCAAGAGCGAGGAGCAGATTGCTGCTCCACCACGAGGCGCGAAAAATCCGGTGATGTCGAGGCGTCGGCAAAGACCGTTCCACCAACTGAGATTCTGCTGCTATGTTAGCTGGGAAGCAAGCCTGGCGTATAGCGTTTCCATTTCGCGGATGGGTTCGTCCCATCCCAAACGTGACGTCACCTTGGCGCATCCCCCCGCGAGCCGCGCACGTACTTCCGCCTCACCCAGTACGCGCGCTAGAGCCTCGGAGAGCGCGGCGGAATCGTGCCGTACGACCAGGCCAGCCTCACCCGCGAGAAGCGGCGCGATTCCGCATTGTTCGGTCACGATCACCGGCGTACCCGCGGCCACCGCCTCCGCCGCGGTGTTTCCAAAATTTTCGTTCTGCGACGGGAGCACGAAGACATCCGCATCCCGGTACGCTGCCCATTTGGTTTCGCCGAAGATCGGACCCGCGAATTGAACTCTTTTTCGAACGCCGAGTTGCGATGCCATTTGATCCAGTTGTGCCTTCATGCCGCCTTCGTCTGGCCCGGCGAAAACGAGCTGCAGCGTTTTTCCCCCAACCTGTGGTGGAAGGCTTGCGAATGCTCGCACCAGTAGGTCCGGACTCTTCTTCGCCGAGAGTCTCCCCAAAAAAAGTATCAGCTTCGCATCCTGCGAAATCCCTTGTGCTCTCCGAAACGCTCCCGGCTCCGGCCACGACGCGGGAACTTCCACTCCATTCCGGCGCAACGTGATCTTCGTGCGGGGAACACCACTTTCCACAAGTTCCTCGGCTTCCTGATCCGAAGTGGCAATCACGGCGCTTGCTCCCTCGAGCAATCGCCGGCCCCAGACAAAATGGTAGAGCCCCTTCATCCAAAGATTCCGCACAATCGGCACGAACATCCCGATGGGCTCGAGAACATAAGGCAGGTTTCGAACGCGGCATGCGGCGGCAACTGCCGGCCCCAGCAGATCGTAAAGCCCGAAAATGTGGACCACGTCAAAATTCTTCAGCCGCGCGCGGTAGTATCGTTTGACCGCTGGATTCCAGCTCACCGTCCGGTAATGCAGCCACGTTGGCAGATAAATCGCCTGCACGCCATTTTCATTGCGTCGCCAGCCGAACGGTGAATGTTCTGCCGTGATTTTTCCTTCCTGGGTTTGCATGCGTTTTTCTAGGCCCCAGTCGGCGGTCAGCACCCCCACCGTATGGCCTCGTCGAGCCAATCCTTCCGATAGGGCGCGCACTTTGACCGGAGGGCCGCCGAATTCCAGGAACGGAGCGTACGTTTCTGTGACGTTCAGGATTCGCATTGTTCGCGGAGGATTTTTTTGAAGGATTTCGCGAAGGCATTGAAGCGAAACTCGTGCTCGACGCGCTGTCGGCCGCGCGCGCCCATCTCCTTCGCATGCACCGGGTCTGCCAGAAGCGTTTCGATGCATGTAGCGAGATAGAGCGGATCACCGTGCGGAACCAGGTAGCCGCTGACGCCATCTTCGATGATTTCCGGCGCGCCGCCGTGCGCGCCTCCAATCACCGGCTTGCCGCGCGCCATCGCTTCCAGATAGACGAGTCCGAAGCCTTCGCCCCGGCTGGGCAGAGCGAAAATTTCGCAGGCGGAGTAGCACGCCGCAAGTTCCGCCGAGCTCAATCCGCTCAGAAAATGCACGTGGCGATGCACGCCATTTTTCTCCGTCAACTCCTCGAGCCACGCCCGGTCATCGCCCGCTCCCACGAGGGCCAGTTGCAGCTCCGGCCAGCGCGTCAGAAGCCGCGGCAGCGCAGTGATCAGAGTGTCCATCCCTTTGTAGCGCTCCGTGGCAAGCCAGCGTCCCACCGTGAGGATCACGCGCCCGCTCGGAAAATCCCGCGGCGGTGTGGTTTGCGAACCTGCGGCAAGCAGCGCTTCGAATTGCGGGTCCAGCGCCCAGTGCAG
>JBGQCW010000100.1:0-6915 GCA_041495565.1 Candidatus Acidiferrum sp. | reverse complement strand
GCCGGGAAACTCCCGAATTACTTGCCGCCATCGGTCGCGACTACAAATTCCTGGCGCATTGAGCTGCCCGCCTGGTGCGCGGACCAGCGCAATCAAATGACTGGCCCCGCCGACGACGCCGATCTCGTCGTGAAAATGCTGAATTCCGGCGCTCCCGGCGTCATGCTCGATCTCGAAGACTCTACCGCCAATGCGTGGGAAAACAATTCGCGCGGGATCAAGAACATTCTCGAAGCGCTCGCGGGGCGCCTTACCTACTTCGACCGCAAGCGCAACAAGACCGTCGGCATCAACGCCAGCACCACTGTTATCTTCACGCGGCCCCGCGGCCTGCACCTTCACCAGGCCGGCGTTTTACCCGGCGAATTGCTTCCGGCACCGCTCTTTGATGTGGCGATGGTTGCGTATCAAGTGGATTTTTCCGCGCTCCAGCATCCACTGTGCATCTACATCCCGAAATCCGAATCGGCCGACGAAGCTCTTTGGTGGCGCGATCTTTTCCAGATGATTGCCCGCCTTAAGGGCCTGCCCGCGAACGTTATCAAGTGCATGGCGCTAGTCGAATCGCATCCTATCGCTTTTCAGATGGAAGAGTTTGCCTGGAATCTTCGCGACCACATCTTGGGGCTGAACCTTGGCCGCTGGGACTATATGGCCAGCCTGATCCACTTCAATCTCGAGAATCCGGAGTGGGTGCTGCCCGATCGCAACACCATTCCGCACAACGTGGCCTTTTTCCAGAATCTGCGCAATCTTTTGCCGGAGGTCTGCCACAAGCACGGCCTGCTCGCTATCGGGGGAATGACCGCGCTGTATCCGAGCCGCGAAGACGCCGAGCTGAACGCGCGCGCACTGAAGACCCTCGCAGAAGATAAGAAGAACGAATCCAACTCACTGATGGACGGCGCGTGGACGGGTCATCCCGATCAAAACGAAATCGCCGTGTCTCAATTTCCTGTTCCCAATCAGGTTCAAGCGCGCCCTGCGGACGCCAACAAGCATCCCGATCTCCGCCCGCTCCCGACGGACGTTGGCAAACGCACACTATCGGGAACCCGCGCGGCGATTCGAACGGTTATTCGTTACCGCAACGGCGTCCTCAACGGAAGAGGCGCGAGCCTCCTCGACGGCTACATGGAAGACCTCGCCACCGATCGGATCTACCGCCTGATGATTGCGCAGCGCGTGAAGCATTCGAATACCGTCGAGATCCTCGACGATGCAGGTCTGCTGATTCGCCACACGGCCGAACTCGTTCACGAATTGTTCGACGAAGAACTCGACCGCCTCCTACGCGAAGACGCTAATAACAATGAAGCGCAGGCCACTGCCAGGCTTCGCGAGGCTCGTGCAATCAGTGAAGAAATGATCCGCCGCGCTGAGTTCAATCCGGCGTGAGAAAAGTAATCAGTTATCAGCTTCTAGGTCTGAGCAAGATGCTGAAGCAGTGGGAAAGAGCGCATGGCAATGGCATTGAGCGCAGCAAATGCTGGCGGTTGAGATCCTTCGGCCTGGCAAAAAGCGCCGGGTCCTCAGGATGACAGGCATTGGGAATTTCGGCCGGGTCAGGTGGGTAGGATGAGTTGAGGCCGACCCGGAAGTGGAACCGGCGAGCCTTTCGAGGATTTGTTTTGTGGTTTCTGAAAGACGAGAACGCAAGGAGACGCAGATGTCAACTCACGGGGCTAACGGAAGCAACGGAACCAACGGGGCAAGCGTTAGCGGCAACAATGGTAACGGCAACAAACGCAACGCACTCTCCCACTGGACCACCGATCCCCGCTGGTCCGGTATCACACGCCCCTATTCGTACTCGGATGTGCTCCGTCTGCGCGGCTCCATTCAGATCGAGTACACGCTCGCGCGGCTGGGCGCGGAGCGGCTGTGGAACCTGATGCACACGGACGAGTACGTCCCGGCGCTGGGCGCCATCACCGGCAATCAAGCCATTGAAATGGTGCAGGCCGGTCTGAAGGCGATTTACGGCAGCGGCTGGCAAGTTGCCGCCGACGGCAACACCGCCGGCGATGTCTATCCCGACCAGAGCCTCTACCCTTGCGATTCCGCGCCGAATCTCGTGAAGCGCTTGAATCGCGCGCTGCTCCGCGCCGACCAGATTGAATCCGCCGAAGGCAAGAAATCGGGCACGCATTGGTTCGCCCCCATCGTCGCTGATGCCGAAGCCGGCTTTGGCGGCTCGCTCAACGCGTACGAGCTGATGAAAGCGATGATCGAAGCCGGAGCAGCGGGCGTGCACTTCGAAGACCAGCTCTCTTCCGCCAAAAAATGCGGGCATCTCGGCGGCAAAGTCGTCGTTCCCATGCGTGAGTTCATTGAGAAGCTGGTGGCCGCGCGACTGGCCGCCGACGTCTGCGGCGTTCCAACGATCATTATTGCGCGCACGGACGCCGATTCCGCGGGTCTCCTGCTTTCGGACGCCGACCCGCGCGACCGCGAATTCATTTACGGTGAGCGCACTCCGGAAGGCTTTTACCAGTTCCGAGGCGGGATTGAAGCGGCCATCGCGCGTGGACTTGCGTACTCCCCATATGCCGACATGATCTGGTGCGAAACTTCGACGCCCGATCTGGCGGAAGCGAAGAAATTCGCCGAGGCCATTCACGCGAAATTCCCGGGGAAACTACTGGCCTACAACTGCTCGCCTTCTTTCAACTGGAAGAAAAAGCTCGACGACGTCACCATCGCCAACTTCCAGCAGGAACTCGGAAAGATGGGCTACAAATTCCAGTTCGTTACGCTCGCGGGATTCCATGCGCTGAACATGTCGATGTTCCATTTAGCGCGTGGCTATGCGCAGGCAGGGATGACGGCCTATTCGAAACTGCAGCAGGAAGAGTTCGCCGCGCAGGAGCTCGGCTACCGCGCCGTGACGCACCAGCGGTTCGTCGGCACCGGGTATTTCGATGAAATCGCCCAGGTGGTTTCGAGCGGCAATTCCTCCACAACGGCACTGGCCGGCTCGACCGAAGCCGCCCAGTTCCAGGGCGCTGCGGCGAATGAATCGCCGAAGACACTTACGTCAGAGGCGCACGCCTGAGGGATTGTCTTTCTCAAGAGTAATGATTGATGGGGCGGGATCTCATCCCCCGGCTACAGGGACCCGCGCTAGTAAAACTAATCTTCAAGCCGGGTTTTTGGGCAAGGCCGGAAATCCAGGATGATGTCCACTGTGCTATCGCTGAAGTTTCGTTGCATCCGCAAGTTCTTATCAAGAGATGCCCCTAGGGGCAAATGATGCTGATTGTCTCTGAAGAAGTTCTCCCACAACTCAAAGTTGAAGATATCTCCGCTTTCTTGAGGGACCTTTAGTTTATTCTGTGCTTTAGTATCCAATCCCTGAATCTCTATTCTCCCAACGCTGTAAGGTCGCTCTTCATCCACCCTGATGATAAGGTCGATTCGCAAACTATCGTCGTCGATTTCGGTGTCTGGTTCCACTGTGGCATCTATGTACCCTCTTGCACCGTACAGTTTGGAAATTGAATCCAGCCCCTGCCGGATCTTCGAGACATCGAACACGTCGCCTACCTGCAAGGAGATATGCTGCTTGAGGAGGGCCCCGGAGAACACTAGTGGACTTCCCGAGACGCTGGCGAATCCTAATTTCCCGAGCCTGTATTTCGGCCCGCTTTCTATTTCGACCCTCACCACATAGCGCCGCTCATGAGCCTCCGCACGGATTAGATAAGGGGTCCCCACCACCGAGTTCTTAAAGTAGCCTTGCTCTTGCAAGACACTCCTTATGGGCTGGGTTGCTTCGTCAACCCAACTTGAGTCGGGATCTTCCGAGACAGCGTTAAGATTCGAGTGTTGAATGTCGTTAGCCAAGCGGGCTCGGAGGGCATCTGACAGTGGATTCTCACCGTGAAATTCAATGCCAACTATGTTGATCTTTGTTTCTTGATCTTGCACCCGCGACGAGGGAGCGCTGTCGACGCATGCCTGAGATTGGGCACGCATTAAGTGAGGCAACGACAAAGTTGCCAACAGAACCGCAATGCCGAGCCGCAAGCACATTCGGCCAGTCATTCCTGCAACTATATGCCAAATTCACTGGACTACCAATAAGTCGATCTAAATTCGTGATTAGCCGACAAAGCGGAAGCTGAAAGTTCGCTACGGAAACCTGAGATTTCGGCCCTAGTTATATACAGGTCAGGAAGAAACCACGGGCCAGTCCTGGCCGTCGGGATAGGAACGGCGCTTCGGGAGCGAGGGCATGAATCCCGTGGTCTTGGCGCTGGTCATCACGGCTTGAAATGCGGAGTGGAAGGCATCCATCTCGGGCTGGGTGCCGACGGTGATGCGCACATGCGTCGGCCAGACCGGCCACGGCCGTCCGATATACACATTGCGCTTGGCCAGCGCGTCGATGACTTCCTTTGCGGGGCGCTTGGCATCGACCATGAAAAAGTTGGTCTCGGAGGGGACGAAGGCATAGCCCTGGCGCGCGAGCCAATCAAACGATTCTTGACGGATTGCGGCGTTCAATTGTTTGCGCTCCGAAACGAGATGCTCATGCTTCAGGCTTGCGGTTGCTGCGGCCAGCGCGGTGATCGGCATGGCGCTCCAGCCATTGTAGGTATCCAGCTTCTCCAGCAAGTCGGGACGTCCGATGGCCATGCCACAGCGAATCCCCGCCATTCCGTAAATTTTCGAGAAGGTGCGCAACACGATCACGTCCTGATTGGCCTTGACAAGATCGAGCACGGAAATGCCATTCGAAAAATGAATGTAGGCTTCGTCGACAAGCACGACCGAACCTTTCGGTTTGGCGGCGAGTAGCTGTTCGACGTCGGAGTGCGGCGTCATTGTGCCGCTCGGGTTGTTGGGGGTACATACATAGAAGAGACCGGCATCCGGCGCCGCCGCGATCATGGCCTTGACGTCGTGCGCGTAGGTTTTTGTCAGCGGAGTTTTCACGACGCGAGCACCGGAGATTTTGGCGGCGCGCATTCCGGCTTCGTAGCCGGGATCCGCGGTGACGTAGCTCTTCGCCGGCGAAGTGAACGAGAGCACGGAGAAATGCAGCGGCTCACTCGAACCGGGAAAGACGCGCAGGTATTCCGGTTTCAGGCCTTCCATCTCCGTGAAGGTTTTGATGAATTCATCCCTCAGCCAGTAGGAATAGCGGCCGCCCTGCGGCGCCATGTCCACGATGGCCTTCCGCGCGGCGTCACACGGCCCCAGCGGGTTTTCGTTCGCGTCGATCACTACGGCTCCCGGATGAAACGTATTGCGATCTTCCGCCGCCAGGGATGCTTCGGTAGAGATACGGAATGCCATCGCCGCAGTGGCCGCAGCCGACAGTTGGAGAAACGCTCTCCGCGAACCTTTTGAAAGTATCTCGTTGGTCTTCATGCGGCCCTCCTCAAAATGTGCGAACCTTTTCGATGTAACAGTCCTGCTGCTTTGTTCCGGCAACCCGAAAACGCGGCCCGATGTACTCGGCCTGCGCCACACTATAACACCGAATCAGGGTGTGATTTAAGCTGTAGTCGCATAACGCAAGGGTCGGCACACACCCTTGGAGCTTGGCTTTGGGATTGAAGTCTGATTTGACGGCGAAGATCGGATGGATTCTCTTGGGCGCTCTGCTCTAAGCTTTCACTTTTCGAGAGGACATGGCGAATCTCGGGAGGCCGCATGGCTCAAGCAGCAAGCAAGGCTGCCGCTACTCTATCCATCGCTGCGCGAATCGAGGCGTTGGACTGGACTGCCGCAGAGCAGTCTCTTTCCGAACGCAGCTACGCGGTTACGGCTCCAGTTTTGTCGCCTGCGGAATGCGACTCTCTTGTCGCGCTTTACAATGATGACAGCCGTTTTCGTAGCCACATCGTCATGGAGCGCTATCGCTTCGGCATCGGCGATTACAAGTACTTCGCCAACCCGCTGCCGGAAATAGTCGCAGATCTCAGAAGCAGCGCATACCCGCACCTCGCCGAAGTGGCCAATCGCTGGGCTGAGGCCTTCGGTGAAAGCGTTCCTCGATACCCTCGCGACCATGCTGCCTTCCTGAAAATCTGCCACAAGGCCGGGCAGACCAAGCCCACTCCGCTTATGCTTCACTACGAAGTCGGCGGCTACAACTGCCTTCATCAAGATCTCTACGGCGACGTCAGCTTTCCGCTGCAAATGGTTTTCCTGCTGGGGCAACACGGCCGCGACTGGGAAGGCGGAGAATTTATTTTGGTCGAGCAACAACCCCGAGCGCAGTCCAAGCCGCAAGTGGTGCTGGCCGACCAAGGGCAAGCGATCATCTTTACCACGCGCTACCGGCCCGTGAAAGGTTCGCGCGCCTACTATCGCGTCAATCTGCGCCACGGCGTCAGCCGAGTGCACCGCGGGACCCGCGACACTTTGGGGATCATCTTCCACGACGCAAAATGAAGTTGTGGGTCGTCAATCGATCCAGCGAGAAGTAAGACTGAATCTCCGCTGATTCGTTTCTGGTAGAGCAGCACTATTCGTGGCCACCGCCAAGTTCGCGAACGATCGAGCCTACGAAGGATTTTGCATCTCCGAAGAGCATGAGCGTCTTGTCGAGGTAGTAGAGCGGGTTGTCGATTCCCGCAAAACCCGCCGCCATGCTGCGCTTGATCACCATGACGGTGCGCGCCTTGTCCACATCCAGAATGGGCATGCCGAAAATCGGGCTGGCAGCGTCGGTGCGTGCTGCGGGGTTGGTCACGTCGTTCGCCCCAATCACCAGGGCCACATCCGTCTGCGGAAGATCGCCGTTGATCTCGTCCATGTCCAGCAACTTGTCATACGGGATGTCCGCTTCCGCGAGCAAAACATTCATGTGTCCCGGCATGCGGCCGGCGACGGGATGAATTCCAAACCTTACGTCCACGCCGCGCTTGGTCAGCGCGTCGTACAGTTCGCGCACTT
>JBGQCW010000099.1:0-7010 GCA_041495565.1 Candidatus Acidiferrum sp. | reverse complement strand
GACACTTTTCTTGTGAACATCAAATTCTTAAAAGGTGCTGTTTTCGCGTCCTCTGGCTCAGTTCCTGGTGCCCGAGGCCCAGATCACCCAGGAAAATCGCACCGAACGGGTGCAAGGGGCAAAAGACGGTCACCCCTGAAACAATCCACATAAACAAAAGGCCGGAAAAATCTCTGTTTAGGAGTGTCACCAATCATTCTGAACGAGCACATAACCGCCGGGCTTTCATCCGCTTGACACCGCTCCACCCTGCTCTCTTCCATTGGGCAGCCAACATCGCCAGAGGGCGGATTCCCCCGGGCGTAAGCTGCCTCTTGCTTTGGATCGCGATATTTTGCCGATTACGGCCAAATCGACTGGCACCCGAGACCTTTGGCGTCGCGCTAGTTTTCCAGATAACCAAGATGCTCGTGATCGCAGCCGACCCAAGCGTTTCGAAGGTTTTGGGCAATCTCCCATTGACCGATGATTGGGTATTCGAGCATCGCCAGCTGCGCCACCGGCCATGATTTTTCAATGACCGCACGGATTGCCGTGCGTTCATAGGCTTTGACAGCGAGAACCAGGCCCCGCACGCTCTCCGGCAACCGTCCGGAATGCATGGGCTTGACGCTCTCCCTGCTGATCGTGCAGGGGACCTCAACCACATCGTCAGGCGGCAGGTCCTCTATGCTGTTTTCGTTGCGCACATTCACCACAACCGAGCGGGGTTTGTCAGAAACGAGGCCGCTCATCACTTCCACGGCAATCTTGTGATAGCCCGTGGGGGTTTCGAATGGATCTGGCTCGTTCTCTATCGTTCGAAACGCTGTTCCTGCTTCGGCTTCCAGGCACAGGTACGATGCATTCCTTCGCATTAGATAGCGGCGATATGTGTCCAGCGCCTCCCGGGGAGTTTCTGACTGAAGTTGCGTGAAGAGTTCGGCATTCAAGCGTACCAATTCCTCGCCGCGGCTCGCGCCCGCGTCCAACTGATTGCGATACGCTTTGCGCTGGCTGTAGTAGAAGAACAAGTACTCCGATGGGATGAGATTCAGCGTGCGGATCAGCAAAGGGTCGAACAAATCCGCGTGATAGAGCTGCCGCAACGCTTGCTCGTTGTTTAGCAGCTTCGCAGTGACGTCCTCACCCCGGACGAGCACACGCCGCACCCATCCGAGGTGATTAAGCCCCGCATAGTCGCAGCGAACTTCGGAAGAGGGCTCTCCTAGAACGTGCGCGATACGGTGCAGCAGTTCGGCCGGCGTATCACAGATGCCGACGAGTTTCAGTTTGGTGTGCTGACTCAGTGCTTGGGTGATGAGCCCGGCAGGGTTAGTGAAGTTGATAAACCATGCCTTGGGCGCAAGCCGCTCCACGATGCGGGCGTACGCCAAGGCAACCGGAACAGTTCGCAAGGCCATCGCAACGCCGCCTGGCCCCGTGGTTTCCTGGCCCGCGAGCCCTTCTTCGATGGCGATTCGTTCGTCCCGTGCGCGTGCAGCCATGCCACCGATGCGAAGACTGCTCAGAACGAAATCGCAACCCTCCACTGCCGCTTCGGCGGAGTTCACGGCCGACAGCTTTACGTCGACGCCCAAATTTTTCGCGATTTCGCGGCCGAGTAAGGCCATGAGCTCCGCACGGTGGGAGTCAACATCGAACAACTGCAATTCGCCGATTTCAAGCAGCGCTTGCGCTTGAAGCAACCCGTGAATGAGGAGCGGGGTTCGAACGCCGCCCCCACCGATAACACTTACTTTACGGTGCATAAGATCGTTTCCAATTCTTCCTTCGAGGGAAAACCGGCAATCCCGCCCAGCGTCCGCGTGGACATTTCCCCGCATGCTGCGCCGGCCCTCAGGCAGAGGGCCGGCTCCATTCCACCCAGCCACGCGTAGAGAAAACCTGCATCGAAACAGTCGCCCGCGCCCGTTGTATCCACCGCGTCGATTTTCCCGGGCTTCTGGAGGCAGATCTCGCCGTCCCAGAGCAAGGCGGCACCGTCTTTGCCGAGCTTCAGCGCCACCCGGTGAAGGTCCATGCGTTGAAATGCATCCAGCATGCGGCGTGGCTCGGTTTCCTGTGTCACAGCCCCAGCCTCTCGCTCATTAGGGAAAAAGATATCCACCAGTTTCAGTGCACCAACGGCACGTGTGTCGGCGTACCATTCCGGATGCCAGCCCACATCCACGGACAAGCTCCAGCCTTTGTCCTTGATAGCTTTGAACGAAGCCTGCAGATTTGCAAGATCCATAGCATGCGCCAAATGGATGTGGCGAACCTGATAGTCCGCCGCGATGCCAATCAAATCACCCATCACTGTTGAGAGTTCGCGATTCGCGCCGCTGTACGTCAAAAACGTGCGGTCCAGCGCCGTGGAAACGCTGACGGTGAACGCGGTGGGCTCCGCCGCTGTTACCCGAATCCTGGACGTGTCCACGCCCCGCGCATGCAACTGGTCCAGCATCCACTGTCCATCCTCTTTGCCTACCACCCCAAGGATGCAGGTTTGCAGACCAAGTTTCGAAAGCCCGCAGGCGGTGATGGCGGCTCCCCCTCCCACTTCTTTGTGGAATTTCTTGGCGAAGGATTCCTCCCCGGGACGGGGCCAGGATTCGAAACCGCTCATGACCAAATCCAGAAAGAGGTCGCCAACGACCAGTACATCCAATGGGCGCTCCCTGTTCATCGCGCCACCTCAACCCGCGCCCGTTCGAACGGCCATTCGTGTTCTGTGCGTGCTCTCCACAGATAAGCGCAGATGCCAAAGGCTGTCAGGGCAAACCCCCAAAGGATGAATTTCAGTCCGCTAGCCGCAAGAATGAATCCCCACCCGGCAAGAGCGATGATGCTTGTCACTGGATAAAACCACATCTGAAACGGGCGGTGAATATCCGGACGGTAGCGGCGGATCAAAGTAACCGCGACAACCTGCGCCATGAACTGCACAAGGACCTGGATGACTATCAGTGCGGTGATCAGGTCCGAGAGATTCAGCAGGCTGGCAAGCGCGGAAAAAATCCCGATGAACGCCACGGAAAAATAGGGAAAATTCTTCGTGCGATGGAGACGCCCGAAAATACGAAAAAACCGGCCGTCTGTGGCCGCCGCGTAGGGAACCCTCGAGTAGCCAAGCAATACAGCGAACAACGAAGCAAAAGTCGTGAATAGAATCAGTCCTGTCATCACCTGCGCCACGGTTGAACCATACAGCCGTTGCATCACATCGGAAACGATAAACGTCGAATGCATTGCTTCCCGCCAGGGGATGACGCCAATGATGGTCAGATTCATTGTCAGATACAAGGCGGCAACCAGGCCGATCGAAATCAAGATGGAACGCGGAATCACGCGCTCGGGTTGGCGTACCTCACCCGCAAAAAAGCACGCGTTGTTGTAGCCGCCGTAGTCGTACATCGCCAGCAAGGTTGCGCCACCCAGGCCGACGAAGAATTCTTTCGAAAGCACGAACGCATGGGGAGGAAAGTCAAAGACACGTCGCACCTGAAAATTCAGCAAACCCGCGGCAGTGACCGCCAACGCGGTGAAAATCACCACAACCCACAAGACGATGGACAACCGTCCGACCGAGCGAATATCACGATAGAGCATCAACGTGATCACAAGGCAAACTGCTACGGCAACCGCTTTGCCCTGCCAAGGCCCCATGCTCGGCCAAAGGAATTTTGTGTATTGCGCGAAACCGACTGCTCCGGCTCCAATCGACAATGGAGCCAGAAATATGGTTTCCCAGATAAACAGGAAGCTCATCAGCCTTCCCAGGCGTTTTGGGCCATAGGCTTCGGACAGATAGTGGTAGGGCCCTCCGGTGCCCGGCATGGCGGCCCCGAGCTCTGCCCAGACCAGGCCATCGCAGATGGCGACGACCGCCCCCAACAGCCAACCAAGCATGGCCTGAGGCCCGTGCATCGTACTCAAAATTAAGGGGATAGTTAGGAATGGGCCAACGCCGATCATCTCCAGCATGTTGGCGGAAATGGCCTCGAAGAGGCCGAGCTCGCGATGAAGATGGGGAGCGGGAGTGCCGGACACGGCGGGAATTTTCTCACACGTTTGCATGAACCCGCAAGCCTCCATCAGCCGAGGTAAGATATAGGTTCGACATGAGCCGCCCGATCCTCTTCATCGTCTACCTGGGATGCCTATCCTTGGCCGCATTTTGCCAGGCGAGGGCCCAATCCAGCCATTCGCCCAATGCGGAATCCCTCGACCGGGCCTTGCAACTCGCGCGAGCACATCGCTACGCGGAGGCGGCTACGGCGATTCGAGGCGTGCCGACGCCGGAAGACCGCCAGCAGCGCATTGTTTTTTTTCGATTGAGGGCGTCGATTGAATCCGGACTCGGCCATTCGGCTGCCGCTGCCACCGACATGGAAGCGGCAGCCAAACTCGCGCCGGAGAATGTTGATTTGCAGGTTGCTGCGAATCTTGCCCGCCTGGAGGTTCAGCTGGAATCGCGTGTAAACCCGACTTCGACACTCCAAACGCTGCGTGGTTTCACGCTTCCCTCCGACCGGCTACTCGAAGTTCGCTCGCGTTCCGCGGAAATGCTGAGCCGGGCCAATCTTTACGGGGAAGCCGCGAAGGATTTTGAGGAAGCGAGCCGGTTGGCTCCGGGCCGCGCCGACATTCTCTTCAATCTCGCTCTCGCTCGTTATCGCAATGGCGAATGGGACGCCTCACTGGCAAGCGCCGAGCAGGCAAAGGCTCTTGAAGACAGCGGCTCGCTGGAGAGCTTGCTTGGTGACCTCCATGAGAAGCGCGGCGACGCTCTCGCCGCCGTGCACAGTTATCAGGCTGCGGTCACGCTCGAACCCAACGTTGAAGAGCACCGCCTGGCCCTGGGGAGGGAACTACTGAAACACCAGACCTTCGACGCGGCGATCGTAGTCTTGGAACAAGCTGCGGAACTCTTCCCGCAGTCCATTCGCATCAAGATTCTCCTGGGACTTTCCTACTACCTGGTTGATCGGTCAGCCGATTCCATCCGCGCCATGCTGGGGGCCGCAAAGCTCGATCCGAAAGATGAACTTGCTGCGCACTATCTCGGCGAAATCACTCTCCAGGACCCAGCCGCGCCCGATCCTGCCGCGGTGGCCCAGATCTGCGCGTTTGCGGATGCGCATCCATCGAGCAAGAGCGCGAGCGCGCTTTGCGGTGGAGTCTTGCTGCGTGTTTCAGAAGAAAGCGGAGACGTTTCTGGTAAGCCTGAGATTCTACGCAGGCTTCAGCAAGCCGTTCGAATCGCGCCGAATGAACCTGTGGCGCGATGCCAGCTTGGCAAGGCCTTCGAATGGTTGCAGCAATGGCAGGAGGCTCGCGCTCAGCTGGAAAAATGCGTGCGTCTTGAACCGGATTCGCCCGAAGGCCACTATCGTCTCGCTCGCGTTTACCGGCGATTGGGACTGAGTTCCCTAGCCAACGAGCAAACCACTCTTCAACAGCAAGCCGCGCAACGCCAGAGCGAAGAAAGCACGCGGCGCACAAACACGGTCACACGATTTCTCGTGCTTCTCGACCAATGAGCGCATCTCCTTCCATATTTTGGCGCACGAAGGCTCACCGACATCAGGACGCTCGACATCCAGGTGTTTTTGAACCAGAAAGCACTCAAACACAGTCGCTCCGGTCTTCAACACATGAAGGCCACGCTCGGCCGTCTTTTCTCTGACGCCGTGGCGTGGAGCTATGTGAGAGAGAATCCGGTGCGCAACGTAAAATTACCCCACGCCCGACTCGCACCACCTCAACCCTATATGACGCCGGAGCAAGTGCGGCAACTTGTTTTCGCCCTGCGAAAACCCTACCGCACCATCGTGCTCACCGCTGTATTGACAGGCCTTCGCCCTTCCGAGCTTTTTGGTTTGTACTGGTCTGATCTTGATTTCGAAAAGCAGACGATGCAGATCTCTCGGTCCTACTACATGGGTGAATTCGGATTGCCAAAGACAAACAACTCACGCCGCACGCCTCTCATCCCTGCGGTGTTGGGTGTGGCGTTGAAAACTCATCGCGAGCATTCCAGAAGGAAAACGAGCGAACTTGTTTTCTCAACGCGCGGTGGCAAACCGATTGATCCTTCACGAGTGCTCAGGAAGGCAGTCTATCCGGTGCTTGCGAAATTAGAGATGCCAAGAGTAGGTTGGCGAGCATTTCGACATACCGTGGCTACGCTGCTGCAACAACTAGGTGTTTCCGCAAAAGTTGCGCAGGATCAGCTTGGCCACTCAAACCCCACAACTACTCTTGCGCTCTACACGCACGCATTGCCGGAAGCGCAAAAGGCCGCAGTTTCACAATTGGCCGAGCAATTGTTCTCAGATGTTCCCAAATTGTCCCTGAACGCGTGGGGGTGAACCCCTAGGCTGGCACAATTTGAACCCGGCGACTACGGTGAGAATGACGGAATGCTTCCACCAAGGCGAGAGTCTGTCTGGCGCTTCCATATAAATCCAGTGCTCCGGTGCGCGTCGCTCATGAGCGGATCATCGTCAGCAGCATCTTGAATCTACTGAGGGCCTTCAGGGAGTGAGGTTGATGTGCTGGCATGAGAACCGCTTCGCCTGCCGTCGTCCGCAGTGGCTTGCCAGAAACCGTAATTTCGGCTTCGCCCTCCAGCAGATGTGCCACTGCGTCGAACGGAGCGGTATGCTCACTTAGGCCTTGGCCCTCATCAAAAGCGAACAGCGTGACCGTTCCCGTCGTGCGGTTGACCAGCGTCCGGCTGACAACGGCTCCTTCATGGTAATTCACAAGGTCGATCAAGCGGACGACTTCCGCGATGGGCATTTCACGCTTACTCTGTGCCTGCTGTGAACTCATCTTTGGCCACCTCCGCCGCCGCCACTATCTCGTCTTACCAACTTGCTTCCATCAACACTTGCGGCATTATCCGCAACGCAACTTCAGTTCTCCGCTCGCCCCACGCGCTTTTTCTTCGAGGCGCACCCAAACTCTTTGAAGCTCTTGGACTAGTTCCTGGTCCACCAGGCCGGAGTAAGCTAGAG
>JBGQCW010000098.1:0-7031 GCA_041495565.1 Candidatus Acidiferrum sp. | reverse complement strand
GATGCCAGTTCCAAAAAGCTCTGGACGATTGCAAGTCGGGATCAAGGCTTGCTTGGCCGCGAACCAAAATCTCCAGCTGCCATCCTGACTAATGTATCGTGAACGTAATTCGCGAATATTTGCTGCTGAGTGGGGCCGGGCTCTTGACAGATGAAGCCGAGAGTGCACCGGATGGTTTTTGGAGTGTAGTAGAACCTGTAATTCTTCTCGGCGAAACGGATTTTCATGAAGTAAGCGGGCCGGGCACCGTTCAATGAAACCGCACCTTCAGAAGTAACTGCTGAAGGTGCCGCGGCAAATTCCTTTTCCCCTTTTTTGTTAGCGAAAGAAACTTCTTTCATGCTCAATAGGAAGGTGCCCGTGTCGCCGCAAAGGGCTTTCGCGTGACAGACACTTATCGACAGGCTAGAGCCCAGCTGCAGTGCTTTGTCCCACATGCCGGCAGCGTCGTCGTACTGGCCCATCTGGAAATACGCGTTGCCCATTCCGGCCCAAGCCTCACCTTTTGACGGGTCGAGTTGAGAAGCGCCCTGGAACTTAGCGAGAGCTTGAGGCCACTGCGACGCTTCAAGTGAGGCTGCCCCGCTAGCCATGCAAGCGGCGAAGTCGCCACACGATGGCGGAGGGAAGTTTTCCTTAATGGTGGAAGCGGTTGGGGGATTGTCACCCGAATTTGGCGGATTGGACGGCGGCGCTTCGACGACAGCCTGAAGCACGGAGTCACTAACTCCTGCTTGTTTCAGTTTGATGAGGCCGTCAGTGCTGGTATCGAAGTCGCAGCTTGAGGACTTGATCTTGGCGATTACGACGGAGTCAGGCAGTTTCGCCTGCACCAGCTTGATGATGTCATCGTTCGTGAGGCCCGGCACCGGAGCTGTCTGGGGAGTCTCCGGCGTTTTCTCGGGTTCGGTATCGATCGTAAAAACCTGGCTGATTACGTCTTCGATCTGCCCGGCGTCAGCGCCCGCCAGATAGCCTTTGGGAAACTGAAAGAAAACCGACGCTTTGTAAGATGCCTGTTCAGTCACTCCGTTGCACGAATCGCACTCGATGATGAACACGAACACTTTGTCTTTCTTGGAATTCACGTCGATTTTGGTGACGTAGACTCTTTCGCCGACGTTCAGTTTTCGAACATCATTTCCGCAGAGCATTCGATCAAGGACACTTGGGGGGTGCAGCGCCCCGTCTTTGTAGGTAGCGGGACACTGAATATCGTTTCCCGGTGGTACGCCGAGAATCCCGTCTTTTTGAATCACGAGCACGGTACCTGCTTCCGTTACGCTGGAGTCCGGGCCCATCTTGGCCAGCTTGTATTGCGTTTCCAGCTGAGCGGCAAGCAGAGGGGCCGAGGTATCTTGCGCCCGAGACGAGGTCGCGCTGAGGATTCCCGCAAACAAGAATACGTTTACCGCGATCGTAGCGCTGGACTTCACTGACATGATGCATCCTCCTCGGAAAACTGTGATGCTCCCAGGCGGCCTGATCCAACGGCCAACCGCGAGAGATTGCATACAGTGGTTGCTGAGATTTGAGGACAACGGGGGTGCCGCACCGGCCCGTTCGCTACCTGGTGGGCGGAGTCTAGCGCGGAGTTTATGCTTTTCGCAAGTGTTGAGCGTTCACCATCAGCGCTCTCCAAGCGAACGCATGATGCGCTCCCAAGAAGACGGTCCGCTAAGTCATTGATAATACTGGAAGCGGTCTAACTGAAACACCGTGTTGCGCGCCGCGCCAAAAGTCCTGATTTCTTGCTATTTCTAGTTCAAATTTCTCAAAGCGCGCTTGTGATATAGACTGTTTCGGAAGCGCTAGCTCGTGTCCAATCTTTCCAAGGGACTTGAAACGATGCGTAGTGGTCGTGCGTCAAAAAGAGCAGACGGGGGAAATCCGGCGTTGGCGTGTCACAAGATAATCCGAAGAGCTGTCCTCAAGCAGAGAGCGAACGGCTTCGTCCTGATTGGGATGCTGGCTGCGATTCTGAGCGGCGGATGCTCGAAATCTCAGACAAACAGCGTTTTGGGAGACGCCACTCATCCCACGCCGGTGCACTTCTATACCGTGGTGGAAGAGACCGCGCGGCGGCGCATCCAGGCCGTGGGCTCGCTCTTTGCGCTCGAGGAGAGCACCTTGAGTTCGGAGGTGGACGGCCGGGTGGCGGAAGTGCTCGCGGACGTAGGCGACACGGTCAAAGAAGGCCAGGCGCTGATCCGTTTGGATCCGCAGGAGCTGCAGTTTGAGGTGGACCGGCAGCGCGGGCTGGTGACGCAAGTACGCGCGCAGCTCGGAATCGGCCCGAACGACCCGCCGCCCACGGATCCAAAGAAAATTGCTTCCGTGCAGCGAGCGGAAGCGGACCTGTTTGACGCGGATCACAAGTACGGACGCGCGCAGGAAATGTTCAGCGGCAAACTGATTTCGCAGCAGCAACTCGACGAAGCCGCGAGCCGCTTTCAGAGCACCAAGGCGACCTACAACGTGGCGCTGCAGGAAGTGGACCGCCTGAAGGCGTTATTGATTTCCAGCGAGGCAAGCGAAAAACTCGCGCAGAAGAAGCTGGGTGATGCGGCGATTCGCGCACCCTTCCCAGGCTCCATCAAGACGCGAAACGTTCATCCCGGCGAATACGTGCGCGTGCAGAGTCCGGTGATGGTGATCGTTCGAACGGACCGCTTGCGCATGCGACTGGCGGTGCCGGAGCGCTGGGCGGGCTGGGTCAAGAACGGAGCAACGGTGGATTTGCACGTGGAAGCTTTCCCCGGCGAAACGTTTCAAGGGCAGATTTCGCGAATCAATCCGGCGGTGGCGCAAGATTCGCGCACCTTCGAGGCGGAAGCGCTGCTCGTAAACCTGGACGGGCGGCTGAAGCCGGGCTTTTTTGTGCAGGCCTCCATTCCAAGCGAGAAGGAAGAGAAAACGATCTTTCTGCCGGAGCGCGCCGTGAATTACCGGTACGGCGTCTACAAAGTTTTTTTGCTGAACGGGAATCACGTTTCGGAGCGGCAGATCCGCCCGGCGGGACAGACGGAAGATGATCGGGGGCGGCGTTTTGAAGTGGCCGAGGGGCTGAAGCCCGGGGACCGAGTAGCGGTCGCCATCTCCGGAGATTTGCACGACGGCGCTACTGTGCAAGAGCAAAGTGAAGGAACCACACCAGCGGTGAAGTAGTCCGGGCGGGAAGATCAAGCGTGTCTTTTGATAAAGCGATGAAGCGATGAAGCTCGCCGAAACCTGCGTAAAGTATCCCGTCTTCACGGTGATGCTGATCGCTTTTCTGGTGACGCTCGGCCTGTTCTCCTACCGCGGCCTTGCAGTGGACCTTTTTCCCAAAGCCGATCCCGCCACCGTAAACGTCAACGTGCAACTGCCGGGCGCGACTCCCGAAGAGGTGGTCACTGGAGTGGTTCTGCCGCTGGAGGATGCGATCTCCTCCGTCAGCGGGATTGATGAGATCAGCGTTTATTCGTCGGAAGGATTTGCAAACATCACCTGCACGTTCGTTCTGGAACGCGACATCGAAGGCGCGGCCCAGGACATCCGGGAAAAAGTGGCTGCTGCGATCGACCGGTTGCCACGCGACACGCTGCCTCCAATCATTACCAAGCTGGATCCACAGTCGGATCCCATTATGACGTTGCTCGTGAGCGGGCCGATGAGCCGCCGCGAATTGACGGAGATCGCCGACAAGCAAGTGCGCCGTGCCATTCAGACGGTGGACGGAGTCGGGAGCGTTGAGCTGAATGGTGGACAGGGGCGGCAAGTCCGAGTTCTGCTCGACGCGCAAAAGCTGACGTCCCACAACTTCACGGTGCTGGATGTGCGTGCGGCTCTGCAGCGCGAGAATATCGAAGCGCCAGGCGGGCGCATGATCACCGGCCCGCAGGAGCTCGGACTCCGCACTCTCGGACGTGTTACTTCGGCAGAGCAATTCGGCGAAATTGTGATCGGCACACGCGGCGGCACGCCGGTGCGCATCCGAGACGTCGCGCAAGTCGAGGATGGCGCGCAAGAGCTGCGCACGTGGTCGGCGTTATTCCGCAAAGGCGCTCCCGGGCAGGAGGTCGTGAGCATTCAGGTGCTGCGTCAATCCGGCACCAACACGGTGCGCGTGGCGGACGACGTGAGAGGCAAGCTCGATGATTTGCGCGCCCAATTGCCTCCCGGTGTGCAGCTGCAGGTCGTCCACGACATCTCCGATTTCATCAAGGCTTCCGTACACTCCCTGATCGAGCATCTGATTCTGGGAAGCATTCTCGCCAGCCTGATCGTCTGGCTGTTTATTCGAAACTGGCGTGCCGTGCTGATTGCCGCAGTGGCCATCCCCGCTTCCATCATTTCCACTTTTACGCTGATGCGCGGGATGGATTTTTCGCTGAACAATATTACGCTGCTGGCATTGACGCTCGCCGTCGGCATCGTGATCGACGACGCCATCATCGTGCTGGAGAACATTTTCCGGTTCATGGAGGAGAAGGGCAGGGACCGGGTACTCGCGGCGATTGAAGCCACGCGGGAAATCGGGCTGGCGGTGATGGCCACGACCCTTTCGCTGGTCATTATTTTTCTGCCGATTGCGTTCATGACCGGCTATGCGCGGAAGTACGTGAACTCCTTCGGGTGGACGATGGCGATGGCGATTCTCGTCTCGCTGCTGGTGGCATTCACGCTGACGCCGATGATGAGCTCGCGGCTGCTGAAGTTGAGCGAAAGCGACAAGAAGGCGCATTCCGGGGGATTCCTGCATTGGGTGGAATTGTCGTACTTGCGGATGTTGCGCTGGTCCCTTGCGCACAGACGCACGATCCTGGTGATCTGCCTCGTCACGTTTCTCTCCACGTTTGGTCTTTATCGCCTGGTGGGACGGGACTGGATTCCCGCCGACGACCAGTCCGAGCTGAATAGTTCCTTCACGCTACCCGAGGGCACCTCCCTGGAGAAGACGACGCAGCTCGCGCGGGAAATCGCGGAGCGCGTGGCGGCGCTGCCGGAGGTTGCCTTCGTGCAATCCTTCACGCATGGCCCGACCAATCACGCTCACCTGTTCATAGGACTCGTGCCCCGCGGCGAACGAAAACGCAGCCATACGCAGATGGCGACGGCCATACGCGGAATTCTCGGAGGCTATCGCAACCTGACGTCCAACGTGCGGTTGCCTTCCGTCCTCGGAGGCGAAACCTATTTTCCGATCGCTGCCGTCATCCGCGGGCCGGAACTTACGCAACTCGCGGAAACCAGCAAGCTGGTCGCCGGCCGGATGATGAAGTATCCGGAACTGGTGGACGTCAATCCCAACCTCAACTTGAATACGCCGGAGCTGCAGGTAAAGGTGGACCGGCAGCGCGCCGCGGACATCGGCGTGCGCATGACCGACGTCAGCGATGCCGTGCGGCTGTTCTATTCCGGTGAAGACGAGATCACACGATTCAAAGAAGGTTCGGAACAGTATCCCGTCACGATGCAACTTTTGCCGGAGCAGCGAGATAATCCCGACGTGTTGGCGCGGATGATGGTGCCCTCGACCAAACTCGGGCAAGTGCGGCTGGAAAATGTGGCGTCGATCGCGCGCGGGGTCGGACCCGCGACTCTCTGGCGGTACAACCGGGAATTTCAAGTGAGCGTGTACGCCAATGTGGCTTCCGGCTACCCTCTCGACCTTGCCGCGGCGCACACGGTGCAGTCCATTAAGGAAGTCGGGCTTCCGGCCGGTTATTCGTTCCTCTTTTCGGGGCAGGTGAAAGTCCTCGAAGAGACGACGTGGAATCTGGTGCTGGCGATGCTGCTGGCTTCCATCTTCATGTACATGGTGCTGGCGGCTCAGTTTGAGAGCTTCACTTATCCTTTCATCATCATGCTGACGTTGCCGCTGAGCGTGCCGTTTGCGCTGTTCTCCTTGTGGATTACCGGGCGCGCACTCAGTCTATGGAGCGCGTTGGGGATGTTCCTGCTGCTGGGCATCGTGAAGAAAAATGGAATTCTGCAAGTGGACTACACCAATCGGCTGCGAGCGGAAGGAATGCCGGTGGGAGACGCCATCCTGGAAGCAAATCGCGTGCGCTTGCGGCCCATTCTGATGACCACGCTATCCATCATTGCCGGGCTGATCCCGGTGGCGATCGGCATCGGCGCGGGTTCGGAGCAGCGCGCCTCGATCGCCGTGACGATTATCGGCGGTCAGACGCTTTGCTTGTTGCTGACTTTGCTGGTCGTGCCGGTGGCGTATTCCTACCTCGCGGAGTTCGAAGCGGCGCCCTGGGCGGAATGGGGGAGCCGCATTTTTGGCCGCGCCCGCGGCGCGGTGCGCCCCTCGGACAACGATTAAGCGACATTCTTTTTTGGGCGGTACTGCTCAGCCGCTAAACGCAAAGCGCCAAAGCATGAAGTGACTCAGAACAGATAGGCCGGCAAGTGCCAAGAGGCGCAACGGAGTCAGGCGCGGCAAAACCGTGAAGGCGATCAGTCCCAGGAAGGGCGCCAACTGCAGGACATAGCGATCGTAGAACGGAAGGTTGCCGCCTACCCCGATTTGCTCCGCGACGAAGAATACGACCACAAGCAATGCGAAAACGGCGGGTGCGCACGAGGAGAGGGAATGCCTCTGTTCCCACAGCAGTAAGCAGACGGATGCAGCGTTGTAGAGCACGACGATGGCGATGGCGGCGAACACTACGGTCCCGCCGTGAGGGAGGCGCGAGGCAAATCGAATGAATGAATTCAGCGGCCCTGGCTGCAGGAACAATGTGTTGAAATACGCGATGACGGCGCCGCCCAGGGCGGCGATCAACAACGCTCCCCGGCGATGGGAAGTCTTTAATCGAAACATCGCGGGAAATGTGAGCGGCACCAGATACAGCGCGGTGTAGAAGGCCACGACAATCGGCCGCGACAGATTCAGGCCGACGGTGGCCTTCCACATATGATCATAGGAAGTGCCTGTGGCCATGCCTGGACTTGAGATGCCTCTCCATACGAGGACCATCAGAAGCACGGGGATGGCAGCGAATGCCAGCGATAGAATCACACGAACCGCCCAT
>JBGQCW010000097.1:0-7043 GCA_041495565.1 Candidatus Acidiferrum sp. | reverse complement strand
TTGGCAACCACGGCCTTGACCGCCGCAACAATTTTCTCTTCATTCGGCAGCACGTAATTTTCCAGTGGCTCGCTGAACGGAATCGAAGTGTCGAGAGCCGTCACCATCTTTATAGGAGCCTTCAGGGCGCTGCTGCCGTGTTCGGCGACTTCAGCCGCGATGATGGCGGCGGCCGAGGCATGCCGTGTCGCCTGGTCCACGAGCACCAGCCGTCCCGTCTTCTTCACTGATTTAATGATGGTGTTGACATCAAGCGGTGCGAGCGTGCGCGGATCGATCACTTCCACGCTGATTCCCTGCTTCGCGAGCATCTCGGCTGCCACCAGCGATTTCTTCACCATCCAGCCTGTCGCCACGAGGGTGACGTCCTCGCCCTTGCGCTTAATGTCTGCGACGCCGAATGGAATGACATATTCGCCTTCCGGCACCGGTCCTTTGTCCAGGGTCAGCATGTAGTGGTGGAGATACACCACGGGATTGTCGTCACGAATTGCCGCGGCCATGAGCCCTTTCGCGTCAGCGGCCGTCGAAGGTAGCGCGATCTTCAGGCCCGGAATTCCCATCATGGTGTGGTAGATGCAGTTGGAATGCTGCCCGGCCCAACCCGCGGCAAAGCCGTAGCCCGCTTTGTAGACGAGCGGTACTTTCACCTGGCCGCCCGACATGTAACGGAGTCGCGGCGCCTCATTGAGCAACTCGTCGAAGGCCACGAGCATGAACTCGCTCATCCACAGTTCCACAATTGGCCGCAGTCCCGTGATGGCAGCCCCTACAGCGACCCCCATTTCCGCGGTCTCGGAGATGGGCGAAATGCGCACGCGTTTCTTGCCGAACTTTCTCAGCATCGGGTCGCGCTCCGTCATTGCTAGATTCTGCCCGTATAAAACCACGCTGGGATCGCGCTGCATTTCCTCGGTCATCGCCGCGCCAATCGCTTCGCCGTACATCATCTCGCGCGCCATAAGTCCTCCTCTTTACGCGTACACGTACTTGACCGCTTCTTCTGGTGCGGGATGCGGGCTAGCCAGCGCGAACTGCACCGCGTCGTCCATTTCCGCCTGAGCTTCCGCTTCGATGCGCTTTGCTTCCTCAATGCGAAGTGTGCCTTTCCGAACCAGCGTCGCGCGAAAACGCGGGATGGGATCTCGCGCCTTGGCTGCCGCGAATTCCTTCTTCCTTCCGTATACTTCCACGGCCTCGTGCTCCGGGAACTGTGTTGGAACAGGTGGCACGGTGATGGCGTTTCCGTGCGCACTCAAGCGATAGAACTTCGCCTCGATCAGGCTCGGTCCCTTTCCGCTTCGCGCGCGGTCAGCGGCCTTCTCCACCGCGGCATAAACTTTTAGCGGATCGGTCCCATCCACGGTCACGCCGGGGATGCTGAAAGCCTGCGCTTTTTGCGACAGCGGGTCGCCCGCGATGTAGTTGGCATCCTCCAGGCTGATGTGCGTGTAGGCCTGGTAGTAGTTATTTTCAAGAATGTAAACGATTGGCAGCTTCCACACGGCCGCCAAGTTCAAAGATTCGTAAAAGGCCCCTTGCTTCGTTGAACCGTCGCCGAAGAAGCAGTAAATCACCTGACCGGTATCTTTTACCTGCGCGGTCAGCGCCGCCCCGGTCCCGTGCGTAATACTTTGCCCGATAATCCCCGATGTGCCGGGAAAGTGATGCGCCGGGTCAGCCAGATGCATGGACCCGCCAAATCCTCCACAGAGACCGTCCTTCCGGCCGTAGATCTCCGCCATGATCTTTCGCGGCGAAGTGCCGAGTACGAGGGGATATCCATGGCAGCGGTAACTGGGCATCGCAAGGTCGTCGTCGCCCCGCGTCGCAAGCGAGCCGACGATCGTGGCTTCGGCGCCGTCGCCGAGATGCGTATGTCCGCGTATCACTCCAGGGTGCTCGACGAACGTCCGCTTGACGCGCTCTTCGAACTCCCGGATGCGCACCATCTGCGTGTACATCCAGATCAGCCGATCCTTCGTAAGGGCTTTTTTCTTTCGCATCGTTGCAATCTCCTTGCTTCAAAATTCCGGAAGAGCTTCTCCCCGCTCGCCGATACAGCAAAGCGGATCGCCCACGGGTACTTCCGCGTCTACTGCGGCAACAATCTTGAGCAGCACACCCGCGGCCGGTGAATCGAGCTCGTAGTTCACCTTGTCGGTTTCCAGCTCCACGACCGAATCACCTTGCTTGATTTTGCTGCCTTCTTTCTTGAGCCAGCGCACCACTCTCGCCTTGGTTGTCGGGATTCCGCCCGACTTGGGAACTCGTAAAATCGTAACGATGTCAGTCCTCCTCAATTTGCTGCTTCAAGAATGGTGACCGCGCACGCGGCCAGATCGTTGCCGATCAGCCCACCACCGTTCTCCGCCAACCCGATCCGGGCATTGGGTACTTGCATGGCGCCCGCTTCTCCACGCAATTGGATGCACAATTCGTTCAGCATCATGAGGCCGGTAGCGCCGATCGGGTGCCCTCTCGAAACCAACCCTCCCGACGGGTTCACCGGCATCCTCCCGGAGCGGGCCGTCGCATCGGAGGCTGTAAACGGCCCGCCTTGACCCCGTGGGCAGAATCCCAAATCTTCCACCAAGTGGATTTCCGCGAACGACGTCGCGTCATGAAGCTCGACCACGTCGATATCGTCAGGCTTAAGCTGGGCCATGCGATACGCGCGACGAGATGCCAGCACTGGCGCTCGCTCGTCTTCCCACGACGCTCGGAAACGCCCACCGGAGACCCCATGCCCGCGGATGCGTATTGCACGCTTGCGTGCTTTCGCAGGCATGTCACGCAACGCCGCCTTGGAACAAAGCAGCGCAGCAGCCGCTGCATCACCGATCGGCGCGCACATCGCGCGCGTGAGCGGCGCACATACCATGCGATCGGCAAGCACCGCCTCAACGTCCATGGGAAATCGGTATTGGGCTCGGGGATTGCCAACGGAGTTCGTGTGATTCTTCGCGGCGGCACTGGCAATCTGCCGCTCCGTGGTGCCATATCGCGCCATATGCGTCTTCGCCCAGAGCGCGTAGATGTCCATGGCGATGGAGCGTTCGGGACTTGGCTCGAACTTCGTTCCGCAAGCGGAAGCCATACTCTTGTAGAGTTCGGTCCAATCCTGCGGATCCAGGAAATCCGTTCCCTTTTCAAGCCGGGCAAAAAACTCCGCTCGCCGCGACGGGTCGTACATTTTTTCCATACCGATGGCCAGGGAAATGTCGCACTGCCCCGAGAGGA
This sequence comes from Candidatus Acidiferrum sp., assembly GCA_041495565.1. Classification (GTDB taxonomy): domain Bacteria; phylum Acidobacteriota; class Terriglobia; order Acidiferrales; family UBA7541; genus Acidiferrum. The sequence continues at coordinate 3,800 of JBGQCW010000097.1, read as the reverse complement.
TATCTTTCCACGCGCCGTTGAAAGCCAGACTGCCGCTGGCACAAGCCGCTTCGACGTTGGTTGTAGCCACACCAGACGGGAGCAGCCCTTCTTCCAACAGCGGCAAGAGGCAGACTTGGCCTTTCACGTTTGGCTGTCCCCAAAAGTCGAGCATCATGTTGCTGAACCAAACGTGCCCGATCGCGCCGCCATCGATTCCCGCGTCTTCAAGTGCGCCCAGATACGCATCCCGCACGAGGCTTTTCGGGGACCGCTCCAGAAACCGCCCCGCAGGCGTGCTGTAAATCCCAAGAATGTAAACATCCTCGATCATAGTTGACGTTCTTCCGGGCCCTCGCTCGCGAGCCTTTTCAATGCACGGCCCGATCCGCTCCTACCCAATAGGGTTTACGGAGAGTCTTCTTGTCCGTCTTGGCGGCCGGTGTTTTTGGGATCTCACGGCAGAAGTCGACGGACTTGGGCGACTTCACACCGCCAAGACGAGCCTTGCAGTGGCTGATCACCGCCTCTTCGGTTAGGGCTGCACCTCCGCGAAGAACAACGACAGCCTTCACCGCTTCTCCCCATTTCTCATCGGGCACTCCGATCACCGCGCATTCGCGTACCTGGGCAAGCTCCATCACACAGGCCTCGACTTCGGCACAGTACACATTGAAGCCACCGGTGATGATCATGTCCTTCTTGCGGTCGACAATGTAAAAGAACCCGTTGTCGTCTCGGTAGCCCACGTCACCGGTGTGGTGCCAGCCATACGTCCGGATTTCAGCCGTCGCTTCCGGCAAATTGTAATAACCCGCGCCGACAAGCGCGCCACGAGCCACGATTTCGCCGGTCTTGTGAGGAGGAAGTAGCCGGCCGTCGTCATCCATGATCGCAAGTCTCACAGCAGCTGTGGGTTTGCCACAACTTCGTAATCGTTCCGGGTGATCGCCCGCGGCCGCTGCCGCCACCGTCGCCGGATCGAGAAACGTCATGTACATAGGCGCTTCGGTCTGCCCGTAGGATTGGCACAGGCATGGGCCGAAAACTTCAATCCCTTGCTTGAATTTGTCCGGTGAGACGGGCGCCGCGGCGATTAGGAGCCGGCGCAGGCTAGAGTAATTGAAGTCGCCAAGCTTCGGATGCGCGAGCAACGCATAGTACGCAGTTGGAGGGAGGAAAATGTGCGTGACGCGAAAACGCTCAATACTTTGCAACACTTCCAGCGCATCGAAGGCCGGCAGAACGACGTTGGTCGCTCCCATTGCGAACATGGCGAAAGCCACGACTCCCGCGGCATGAGAAAGAGGCGCGGTGCTCAGGCAGACAGGTTCGATGTCGTCGCAGCGCAAACATTGGTTGGCCGTCTCGGTCATCGTTCCCCAAGACAAACTGGTTACCATAACGCCCTTCGCCGGCCCGGTTGTCCCGCCCGTCGGCACTAGTCCCACAAGGCGTTCCAGATTCCCTCGCGGGTCACCCCACTCAATCTCTTCCCCTTCTCCACCTCGATTCATAAAAGATTCCAGGGAAGGATCACCGTCATTTTCTGCATCTATGCAAACGAAATGATGCAGAGACGGTACAAGCGACTTCATCTCGCGAACCTGTTCTTGAAAGCTGCTGTGGTAAAAGAGCCACGACGTTTCCGAATAATTCAGGTACTGCACGTTGGCGTCCAAGGCATTCCGATGATTGACCGGAACCCACACACCGCCTGCTCTCATCAACCCAAGCATGCAAAGCAAAATCCGAGCGTCGTTGGGAGAAAAGATCGCCACGCGCTCTTCGCCCCGCAATCCGCATGCCCACATGGCTCGCGCGATTCGCTGGCTTGCCTCGCGCGCCTCACGATAGGTATAGCGTGTCCCGCGATCGATGATCGCGATTCGGTCGGGAAACGCTTCGGCTCCCTTATCGAAATAATCTATGGCCCGCATTCTGCCTGACTCATCTGACCACGACAAAAACTGCGTGTGCCCGCATCCTTCTTGCCCTTAGGAAACAAACTTCGCTTTCGATAGACCGTAGCTCTCCAGGGCTTGCAGCAGCTCTCGATGCCCGAAGGCCTCGCATGGCGAGGCAAAACCAACCTTGCGAGGCGCAGCCTGAGCAAGGTGGTGGGCAGCAAACGCCTGCACCAGACCGGTCTGCCGATAGGCGCACGTCCCGAACATCGTGCATTGCACGAAGCTCGTGCTCCCACGCCCCAGAACCACATCGATTGTACGGTGTACTCTCGTATTTTCTCGTGGAGGCGTTCCCGCCTGCACCGAATTCGCCATTTCCGCAAGCTGGCGCTCCTGTTCCTCCTTGGGCAACGGGCGGATCTTCTCATCGAAATGTTTCTCTGTCGCCACGATGGTTTCCATGATTTGGCGGTCGAGTAGCCCACCAAGAGTCTTTACGTTGGCAACCTGCGGATGGTTTTTGAACCACACTGGGTGCGGGAACCCGCCCCACGGCAGCGCCAATTGCGTCTGGATCGATCCGGGCGCGACGACCTCATACGGCTTGGCGCGCGGCCATGATTTGTATTGGTTTTGCTCCAGGTAGCAAGCTTCCGTCGGAATAACGGCGAAAATTGTCTGCGTCGAACCGAACGTCGGCATCCCCTTGAACATCGAGAGGATCTCTAGCGTGTCGACTCCCCCGGTTTCCAGGCATAGGCGAGAAGCAATATCGCTAGCCGTCGACATGTACGCCGTCGCAGGCGCGGCCACCAACCCCTTCTCGGCGAACTTCGGACCCCAATTTTCGGCCACCTGCCTGACCCACGCCTGTTCGCCGCTGATGTCGACGTAGTGACATCCAGCCTTGAAGCTGGCTTCAATGACTCGTGGACCGTAATAAATGAGCGGCCCGACCGTATTGCAGACCACCTTGGCGCCCGCGAACAATTTCGCCAGTTCGTCAACCGAGTTCCCAACCTCTGCAATTTCGTAATCCGCAGTCTCGATGCCTGGAACGCGGTTCATCACCTCTTGGATCTTCGCTCGGTTCCGGCCCGCGGCAATGAAAGGAACGCTGTATTCGCGGAGAAATTCCGCGACAAGCCGGCCGGAAAAACCGCTGGCGCCATAAAGGACCACGGGCCTCTTGCTCATCGGCATCACTCTCCCATTCCATCTGTCCGGTTATCGCTCGAGTTCCACTTTCATTCGTCAATGGGCCGATAATAGGCTAAAGTCTCTTTTTTGCCAGTAGGCACCTTTCTGTAACCTGGTATCGAGGAGAATCCCACATGGATGCAGGCGATTGCCCAGTCCTTCTGACGACGAGCATCATTGGCGGAAAATGGAAACCGCTGATTCTTTTTTATCTCCAGAGCCGGACGCGCCGCTTTAGCGAACTCAACAGGCTAATCCCAGGCTCGACCAAGAAGATGTTGACGCAGCAATTGAGAGAGCTCGAGCGCGACGCCATTGTCAGCCGCAAGGTCTATGCTCAAGTCCCGCCGCGCGTTGAATACTCCATTACGCGGCATGGGGAAAGCCTTCGGCCCATACTTCGATTGATGTCCGGCTGGGGCAAGAAACATCGCGCACGCTACGGCGCGACACACAACTAGTTCCCGCACTTGGATTCCTCTGAGAATGGGGGCGCATCGCGATTCCATCCATCAGTCTGCAGGCGCCTCCTGTAACACTGGATGGCCTGCCTTCACCAGAAAGGTTTCTTTCAAGAACAACGCCACCACAAAAACCAACGCCGCCCCTCCCGCCGACATCCACAGGGTCGCCCCGAGACCGTAGGACTGCGCCACCGCTCCTGCAAAGATCGGCGCCAGTGTCGCTCCAAGAATTTCCGCCGCCAGTGTA
>JBGQCW010000096.1:0-7075 GCA_041495565.1 Candidatus Acidiferrum sp. | reverse complement strand
CCCAGCCTTCACTATGACGACAACGGATTCCTCGTTCGGCCTTCGCCCATCGGCAATGTGATCAATCAAAATCCCGGCGCTGGCCCGATTCTTCATGGCATTCGCGTGGGCTACTTTGGCTGGCTCGGCAGCGGGCACATTCACCGCCTCAATCTCACCCATGCCTTCTATCAAGCCCTCGGGGAAGACACGTTCAATCCCATCGCGGGAAAGCGCGTCACCATCAACGCGCAGATGGCTGCCGCAGAAATTTCCTACGACAAGGACTGGATTCGCTATCGCGTCTCCACCTTTTACACTTCCGGCGACGGCAATCCGCGCGATTCGCGCGCCCGCGGTTTCGATTCCATCGTCGATCTTCCCAACTTTGCCGGCGGACTCTTCAGCTTCTGGAATCGCGAAGGCATTCGACTTCTCGGCTCCGGCGTTCTGCTCACCACGCCTGGCAGCCTGATTCCTTCGCTCCGCTCCAGCAAGGAAGAAGGTCAGGCCAATTTCGTCAACCCTGGCATCTTCCTCGCCAACGCCGGCGCGGACTTCGACATCACGCCCAAGCTGAGAGGTTTCGCAAATTTCAATTTTCTCCGCTTCGAACGCACCGAACCGCTCGAGTTCCTGCTCTTCCAGTCGCCGATCCATCACACTATCGGTGAAGATTTCGGCGTCGGCGTCGAGTACCGCCCGCCATTGACGGAAAACATCGTTCTCACCGGCGGCGCTTCCGCCCTCCAGCCCGGCCAGGGTTTCAAAGATATCTACACGGGCCGCACGCACTTCTCGCTTTTCGGCTCCGTGAAGCTTACCTTCTGAGGCACGCAGAATATGAGCTCACCCCGCAAAGCCGGCACATCCTCTCTGCGAAACTTCGGCGTTCTCTGCGTCTCTGCGTTATCTTTTTTCTTCGCTCTTCATGCGAGCTCAAATTTTTCCGTGGGCGCCGCGCAGGAGGCCGCCCCGTTCCGCGGCCAGTCCCAGGAAGAAGCGGATCGCAAATCCTCCGGTTGCGTTTCCTGCCACACTTCGACGGACGAGCCCACGATGCATCCCACGAAAACCGTTCCCCTCGGTTGCACCGACTGCCACGGCGGCAACTCTTCGATTTCCGTCGCACCCGGCACCGCCACGAACTCTCCCGAATACAATTCCGCGAAAGAAAAAGCTCACGTCCAGCCCCGCGATCCTTCGTTCAAAAATCGCTCCGCGCTTCCCGAGCGCACCTACACGAAGTGGCTCAGGGAATCCGCCGAATACATCAAGTTCGTCAACCCCGGCGATCTGCGCGTTGCTCCGGAAACTTGCGGCGCACTGGGCTGTCACGCTGCCGAAACGCGCGCCGTTTCCACCAGCATGATGACGCATGCCGGTTTCCTCTGGGGCGCCGCCCTCTACAACAACGGTGGCTATCCCACGAAAAACGCGCATTTCGGCGAAAGCTACGATCGAGACGGGAAGCCCCAATCGATCAAGACTTCTCCCAAGCCCACGCCCGAAGAAACCCGCACCAAGGGAGTCCTGCCCGAACTCGATCCGCTTCTTCGTTGGGAAACTTCGCAGCCGGGCAATGTCCTGCGTGTCTTCGAGCGCGGCGGCCGCAAGAAAGCGGAACTCGGCAATCCCAATCGTGAAGAAGCTCCCGGCAAACCCGATGACAAACTCAGCGACCGCGGCTTTGGCACCGTGCTTCGTACCGATCCCGTTTTCCTCGGCTTGCAGAAAACGCGTTTGCTCGACCCCATCCTGTCTCTCCCCGGCACGAACGATCACGCCGGCGACTACCGCGCCAGCGGCTGCACCGCGTGCCACGTCATCTATGCGAACGATCGCGATCCTTCCCATTCCGGCGCCTACGCGCAATTCGGCCATTTAGGTTTCAGCGCCTCATCGGATCCTACGATTCCGAAAAACGAGCCCGGCCACCCTATCAAGCACACCTTCACGCGCTCCATTCCGTCGAGCCAGTGCATGATCTGCCACATCCATCCCGGCACGAACATGGTCACCACATATTTCGGCCTGACCTGGTGGGACAACGAAATTGACGGCGACCAGATGTATCCGAAAGAGCAGCGCAATCCCACTGAGGAGCAGCGCTACCAATCTTTCACGCGTAACCCGGAAGCTGCCGCTGTTCGCGGCCTCTGGAGCGATGAAAAATTCCTTGAAAAAGTGGGCAGCGCCGAATTCAACAAACAATTGAAGACTACGCAGTTCGCGGATTTCCACGGGCATGGCTGGGTCTTCCGCGCCGTTTTCAACCACGATCGGAAGGGGAACTGGCTCGACAAAGACGGTGGGCAAATCGCTTACGACGATCCTGACCGCTTCGGGAAAGCCGTCCATCTTGCCGACATCCATCTCGAAAAAGGAATGCAGTGCAACGACTGCCATTTCGCGCAGGACAACCACGGCAACGGAAAAATCTACGGCGAGCCACGCGCCGCCGTCGAAATCGATTGCATCGATTGCCATGGCACGATTCGCAAGAAGGCGTCGCTCATCACGTCAGGTCCCGCGGCTCCCGAGGGCGGCCGCCATCTCGACGCGCTCCGCACACCCTGGGGTCTCCGCCGCTTCGAATGGCGCGGCGACAAGATATTTCAGCGTTCCATGTCCGAAGAAAACAAGGAGTGGGAAATCGTGCAGACCGTTGACACGATCACTCCCGGCAACGTGCACTTCAGCAGGAAGTCCATGCGCGCCAAGCTCATCAACAAAGACGGCGTCGTCCCCGCGTACTTGTCTGCCGACGATGCCACTCTCGCTCACGCCAATAGCAGCATGACTTGCTACTCCTGCCACACATCGTGGACGCCCACCTGTTTCGGTTGTCATCTGCAAATGACCGCCAACGCGCGCAAGCCCATGCTCCACAACGAGGGCCTACTCACGAAGAACTACACCAGCTACAACTTTCAAGTGCTTCGCGACGACATTTATATGCTCGGCGTGGACGGCACCGTCACGGGCCATCGCGTCGCTCCTGCGCGCTCGTCCTGCGCCGTGCTGGTCAGCTCGCAAAACGCCAATCGCGATTGGCTCTACTACACACAGCAAACTATTTCGGCGCCAGGTTTTTCCGGCCAGGCTTTCTCCACTTTTGTGCCGCACACCGTCCGCGCCAGAGAAACCAAGCAGTGCAGCGACTGCCACGTGTCCGCGCAGAACGACAACAACGCCTGGATGGCCCAGTTGTTGTTGCAAGGCACCAACTTCATGAATTTCATGGGCCGCTATGTTTACGTGGCCACGGGCAAAAAAGGTTTCGAAGCCATCGCTGTCGCGGAACACGACGAACCGGAAGCCATCTACGGCAGCGATCTCCAGCGCATCGCCTATCCGGACAATTACAAAAATTTCCTCGATCACCACCGCGAATTGCACGCCGCCGCTGAACATCACGGCAATGTCCTCGACATCCAGGCTCGCGGCGAATACGCCTACGCCGCAAATGGTCCCGGCGGTCTGCGCGTCTATGACATCGCCAATATCGATAACAAAGGCTTCTCCGAGAAGGTCGCTACCGCTCCGGTCTCGCCCATCGGCCAGCGCTTCTACGTTTCAACGAAAAACGCCCTCGCGGTCGCTTCTCCCACCACGCTGGGTGTCGATCCTTTGCGCCAGCAGCTGCCTGAGAACGAAGAGCAGCGGATACATCTTCTCTACGGCTTCCTTTACGTCGCGGATAAGGAAGAGGGCCTCGTCATCATCGGCGACCCCAATCTGAAATCGAAAAGTCCCGGCGTTGGCACGCTCCTCGATGGCAATCCGGCCAACAATTTCCTGAAGCGCGCTCTGGCCTTCAATCCCGATGGCGTACTCACGGGCGCGCACCGCATCACCATCGCCGGCACGTACGCGTACATCCTCACGGACAAAACTCTCGTCGTCGTGGATCTTGACAATCCGCTCGCTCCGCGCGTCACGGCCAACATCGGCGCGCCCGCCCTCAATGATCCACGCGGTATCGCGGTGCAATTTCGCTATGCCTTCGTCGTCGATCGCGACGGCCTCAAAGTTCTCGACGTCTCCGATCTCTCCCAACCCAAACCCATCGCCAATGCGCTTGTTCCCCTCGAAGACGCTCGCAACGTTTACGTTGCGCGCACCAATGCCTACGTTTCCGCAGGGAAGCAGGGCCTCGCCATCATCGACGTCGAAAAACCTAACGCACCCAAGCTCGATCAACTCTTCACCGCAGAAGGCCAGCTGAACGATGTCAATGACGTCAAAATCGGCATGGTCGCCGCCAGCGCCTTCGCTTTTGTTGCTGACGGCAAGAACGGTGTTCGCGTCCTGCAAATCCTTTCTCCCTGGGATGACTCCGCGCACTTCTCCGGCTTCAGCCCGCGTCCCACGCCCAAACTCATCGCCACCACTCACACGCGCGGCCCCGCGCTGGCCATTTCAAAAGGCATCGACCGCGACCGCGCCGTCGACGAATCTGGCAACCAGCTCGCCGTCTTCGGCCGCCGCGGCGCGCGCCCGCTGAACCGCGCCGAAATGCGTTCTCTCTACATCCATTCCCGCACTGGCGACCCGTACTCCGTCACAGATGACGCCGTCGAGCAACCACGCTCCGCGGCATCTTCATCCTCTATATCGTTGACTTCCTTTTTCTCCCGTGCTCGGGATTGGCTGAATTCTTTCCGCTGAGGTCATCGCCATGATACGCCGCAGATTCCTCTCCTCTGTCGTGAACGCCGTCTCGGCCGCGGCTTGCGCTCAACTCTTCCCGCCGTCGCTCAATTCTCTTCTTCTTCCGCAAATTGCGCCGCCAAAAGCTTCTCCCAACAATTCCGTGCGCCCTCAGCTCGCCCTTACGCTGGACGACCCCACGCTCTCCCTCGGTTCCGTCCTGAAGTGGCAGGAAGCCAACAGCCGCATCTTGAAAGCGATTTCCGGGAAAGACGTTCGCGCCGCGCTTTTCGTTTGCGGGATGCGCGTGGACGATGCCGACGGCGCCAAATTGCTCAGCTCCTGGGACCAGGCGGGCCACCTCATCTGCAATCATTCCTATTCGCACAAGTTCTATGGCGAGCGCACCAGCTACGGCGACTTCGCCGTCGACTTTCTGAAAAATGAAAAGGTAATCGCCCCCTACCACAACCGCACCTCCCTCTTCCGCTATCCCTTCCTAAAGGAAGGCGACACCGCCGACAAGCGCGACCGTTTTCGCGCGTTGCTCAAGGAGCGTGGTTACCGCGTCGGCCATGTCACCATCGACGCTTCCGACTGGTACGTCAGCCAGCGCTTCGTTGATCGGCTGGGCAAACAGCCAAATTCTCCCGTCGCTCCTTATCGCGACTACCTGATCGCGCATCTCCTGGATCGCGCGGCGTTCTACCGCCAGCTTGCCCTCGATGTCCTCGGCCGCGATATTCGCCACACGCTGATCGTGCATTTCAACCCGCTGAACGCTTTCGTCCTTCCGGATGTCCTGACTGCCTTCGAGGCAGCCGGGTGGCAATGGATCGACGCCTCCCTCGCGTTCGAAGATCCCATCTTCCGAAGCCAGCCACATACCATTCCCGCGGGCGAAAGCCTGGTCTGGGCGCTGGCCAAGGAGACAGGGCGCTTTGAGGACCGCCTCCGCTACCCCGGCGAGGATGGCGTTTACGAAAAGCCCAAGATGGACGCACTTGGGCTCTAGTCGGGGCCGCCAACCCCGGACCTGCCTTCCTCCACCTGGTGTTGGATTGCTTCTTTCTTCCGGACTTTAGGCAGGCATCCAAATCTTTGCTATTCTTCTCGTTTCGTGGAGGCGCTCATGTCCAAGAAATCCATTCTCATGCTCGTCGGTGACTACGTCGAAGATTACGAAGCGATGGTCCCATTCCAGGCGCTGCTGATGGTCGGTCACACCGTTCACGCCGTTTGCCCGGGTAAAAAATCCGGCGAATCCGTCCGCACCGCCATCCACGATTTCGAAGGCGACCAGACCTACTCCGAAAAGCGCGGCCACAATTTCGCTCTCAACGCCACTTTCGACCACATCAAACCCGAAGACTACGACGCCCTGGTCATCCCCGGCGGTCGTGCACCCGAGTACATCCGGCTCATCCCGCGCGTCATCGAGATCGTCCACCACTTTTCGAAATCCAACAAACCGATCGCTGCGATCTGCCACGCCGCGCAAGTCCTCGCCGCCGCAGGCGTTCTCGAAGGGAGAAAGTGCAGCGCCTATCCTACGGTTGGCCCTGATGTCACCCAAGCGGGCGGCATGTACGTCAATCTCGCCATGACCGAAGCCATCGTCGACGGCAACCTCGTTTCCGCGCCAGCCTGGCCCGCGCATCCCGCCTGGCTCGCCAAATTCCTCGCCGTCCTCGGCACCAAGATCGAAGCGTAGTTGCCAGAATCAAGTTTTTGCATTCAGTTATCTTAAAAAACTAATCTCTGGCTTCGCTCTTCCTAAAAACCGTTCCAGAGTGGATAATTTCTTCTTGGGCCTCTCATGAAAGGGAGATCCTGGATTTATGGCTAACATCAAAACCAAAAAAGGGGTTATCGGCATCCTCACCGGAGGCGGCGACGTTCCCGGTCTCAATCCCGCCATTCGCGGCGTCACTCTCCGCGCCTTGCGCGAAGGTTATCAAGTCATCGGCATTCGCCACGGCTGGGCCGGACTCGTCGACATGGTCCGCGAGAAGGATTACGACAATTCCGACAATTTCTTTCTACTGGACGAAGCCATCGTCGATCGCTCCGGCCGCACCGGCGGCACCTTTCTCCATTCGTCACGCACCAATCCCGGCCGCGCCGGCCAGTCCAGCATCCCTGCGCATCTCAAAGACAAATTCACCGCCGAGAAGAACGATCTCACTTCGGAAGTACTGAAGAATCTGGCCTGGCTTGGGATTGATACTCTCATTCCCATCGGCGGCGACGATACGCTCAGCTATGGTGTTCGCCTGCACAAAGAAGGTTTCAAAGTCATCGGCATTCCCAAGACCATGGACAACGATGTCCCCGGCACCGATTACTGCATCGGTCTCAGCACCTGCATCACCCGCACCATCCAGATGGTCAACAGTTTGCGCACCTCCGCCGGCTCCCACGAGCGCATCCTCGTTCT
>JBGQCW010000095.1:0-7117 GCA_041495565.1 Candidatus Acidiferrum sp. | reverse complement strand
TTCACCGGCGTCCAGGCTCTTCCGTTTGCGGAACAAGCACAGCGTTCCCAGCTTTTCATGGTCGCTTCCCGCGATGCGCACAAATACCACCGCCGCGGGTTCTGCCGAGCCTTGAAACGATCCGGCGATTTCCTTCGGGATTGCACGGGCATCCACGTCGCTCCGGCTTTCCCGGGCGCGCTCGATGAGCCATTGTTCGCACGCGCCCAGCGTAGCGCCGCCGGCTCCTGCCGCGGAGTACAGTTCTGTCTCGCGGCCGCGATAAACCGCGACGCCGCCCCAGATGGCATTCAGCATTCGTGCGGAGCGTTGCGCAAATTGTTCAAGAAATCCAGGCAGATGCCGTGACTGCGCCGCCTCGACGGCCAGTTCCATCAATTCTTCCGCGTGTTTCGACATCGGTAGCTGCGCCGCTGGCCTTTCATTCCGGCGCAGTGAGCTTCGCGACGCTATCGTTTTTGGTACACGCATTGTTTGTTCCGGTGCTCTGGCGTCTCAACTTGCGAGACACCCGATTTTACACCCTACCGGGGAGTCTCAATCTGAGTCAATCACCCTCGCGTGAAGTGTATCGAAACAGCCTACAACACCTCTCGATCAAATCCTGATGCAGTCTCAGGCTGAGACCGCCAGCCGCTGGGTCGCGGTTCGCTGAGACGCCGAATCTCTGTTCGGCTTGGGTCATTCGATCTCCAAATCTAGAATAACTCACTGATTCTCTGTTACTTGCTGCTGCTTTCAGTCTGCCTGTTGGATGCTATCGCGGGCTGGCACCCTTGGCCCTCGACGTGCCTTCTCCTATGCGGGGCATCTCCCAATCCTAGGAGGGGTAGTGTCGATGAGAATCAGTACCTTGACGAAGTTTGCTGTGGCTGCCATGGCGGCGGTCCTTCTCTGGGGGGCTTCTGGATTTTCCCAGTCGGGCTCAACCGACGAAAGCAAGCGCAAGATCAAATCGAAGACCGCGCCGTTGTATCCGGAACTTGCCCGTCGCATGAACGTCAGCGGCAAGGTCAAGATCGAAGTGGTCATTGCACCCGACGGCCACGTCAAGAGCACGCGTGTTATCGGGGGACATCCCTTGCTCGTGCAGACGTGCCAGGACGCAGTGAAAGAATGGAAATTCGTGGCTGCGGCCGAAGAGACCACCCAGATTGTTGAGTTCGAATTTCACGGCAGCTAAGAGAAATAGCGGAAAACAGTGGTTCGAGCACGAGCGGCCCGATTTGGGTCGCGGCGCTGCGGGGAGCGGAGGCATTTCGCAATGACGATCGGAAAAAAACTTTACGCGGGTTTCGGCCTGGTCCTGGCCATTCTGTTGGCACTTTTCGTCGTGAACATCATCGCTGGATTCAAGGAGCGCTCGGCTCGCACGGATGCCACCGCGGCTCTCGATAGCGTGCGCACCGTCGAGTCCGTGCGCTACCAGATCATGTTGAATCGCCTCAACATGAATAATTTCCTTCTCAGCGGTGATCCGCGCGACGAGGACAAGGTTAATAAAGGTCTCACCGACATCATCGACTCGACCAAGCGTGGCGAATCGCAGGCCAGCCAGGCGAGCAATGAAGCCGTCCGCACCGCGCTCATCCAGGTCGAGAGCACCGAAGCCAGTTGGGCGGACAACTTTGCCAAGCCACTCATCGCCAAACGCCATCAGGTCGATTCGGGCGACGCCACGGTTTCCGACCTCCAGATTTTCTACCTCCAGAAAGACCCCGCTTCCTGGCTTACGAAATCTTCGGTGGTCCTGGATCAAAGCAACGTGGAAATCAGCAAGTTCCTAGATGAAACCACAAAGTCGGCAAACCGCGCGAGTTTCATAAGCGCCTTCATGACCATCGGTGGAACACTCATCGCTCTCCTGGTCGGTGGCCTTGTCGCGGTCTATACGGCGAGGTCGATCACCGAACCCTTGAACCACCTCATTACCGTCGCGCGCGAAATTGGCGACTCCGGCGATCTCGATCAAAACATCGATATTCACCGCAACGACGAAATCGGCGACCTCGCCACCACCTTCAACAATATGGTCGCCTATCTCAAGGAGATGGCCAGCGTTTCTATGGCTGTCGCTGAGGGTGACCTGGCTGTGGAAGTTGTGCCGCGTTCCAAGCGCGACACGCTGGGCAATGCTTTCATTCGCATGTCGCACGGATTGCAGGAACTTGTGCGCACCACCCGGGATTCTGCCGGTCAGGTTTCCGCGGGCTCCAATCAGGTCGCGGGCGCCGCCGATGAAGCGGCCAAGGTCAGCGTTCAGGCTTCGTCGGCGATCGAGGAAGTCACCAGCACCATGCACGAGATGAGCATTAACGTGCAGAACGTCGTAAAGAATACCCAGGTGCAGGCCTCTAGCGTCGCGGAGACTTCTGCCTCGATCGATCAGATGGTCACTTCGATTCAGCGCGTGGCCGATACCGCAAAAGTTCTTCTGGATATTGCGAACCGCTCGCGCGAGGAAGTCGTCACCGGCATTCAGACCATGGAAAAGACCACCGACGGCCTCAACCGCACCAACCAGGCGATTCAGTCGTCGGCGGAAATCATCAATATCCTCGGTCACCGCGCGGATGACATCGGCAAAATTATCGAAGTGATTGATGACTTGGCAGAACAGACCAACCTCCTTGCGCTGAACGCCGCCATCGAAGCGGCCCGCGCCGGTGAACACGGATTGGGATTTGCCGTGGTTGCCGATGAAGTCCGCAAGCTGGCCGAGAAGTCCACGCAATCGACAAAGGAAATTGCCGAGCTTATCCAGAGCATTCAGCGCGAAGCGCGCCAGGCGGTAGAAAACATGGAGCGCAGCACGCGCATTGTCGAAGAGGGCTTGAGTCTCGGCAACGATCTTGGTTCCGCGTTGCACAAGATTTCCAACGTCGTCACGGAAGTCTACAAGTTCTCCCAGGAAATTGGCGCCGCCACCAACGAACAGTCCGTCGGTTCCTCGCAGATCGCCAAGGCCACCAGCCGCCTTACCGAAATCACCCAGGAGATTAACTCCGCTGTCGAAGAGCAGGCCTCGGGCGCCCAGGCCGTTGTTCGCGCGATGGACAAAATGCGCGAACTGGTCCAGCAGTCCGCTTCCAGTTCTACCGAGCTCTCCGCGGCCGCCGAACAGATGTTGAAACTCTCGCGCAATCTGCTGGACAGCATGGACCGATTCGTTTTGGACCGCACTGCACCTTCACACTCGCGCCGGAATGATTCCCATAAACCGCGTCGCGGCGTGGATTCACACCGCGAGCAGGAACTTGAATACGCCGAACTGGCGCGTTCCTAAAGAGCTGGAGACCTCTTTGATGGAAAAGGATCTGCAGGTTGTAGGTTTCCGGATCGGCAATGAAACGTACGGCGTTCGCATCGCCGCCGTGCGCGAAATCGTCCGTGTTCCGGAAATTACCGCCGTTCCGAGCGCGCCGGACCTTATTGAGGGCGTGATCAATCTTCGCGGCAAGATCATTCCCGTCATGGACCTCCGCAAGCGTTTCGGCCAGACCGAAATCGTTTCCGACAAGAAGAACCGCATTCTTGTTGTTGAACTGGACAACAAATTGATAGGGCTCATTGTCAACGCTGCCTCGGAAGTGCTTAAAATTCCGCCCTCCGAGATCGAAGCCCCGGGAACGGTTTTTGCCGAAGGCGAATCCAGTTATGTCACTGGAGTCGGGAAGCTAAAGGGCCGTCTCATCATCCTGCTGGACATCACAAAACTGCTGCACCGCCCGGAGTACAAACGACTCGAGGAGGCCGCGGAACCCGTCGCCACCGCAAAGTAGCGCTTCTTTCGGTCTTATCCGAAAGCTGGCCGAACTGCCGGTCCCCGCACTCAATCACCATGGGAACGATCACTGCCCAGATTCAACTCACGGAAGCGGAGCTGAAACTTCTGCAGACTCTCGTCTATCAGGAATGCGGCATGTTTTTCGATGAACGCCGCTCCCACTTCTTGAAAGATCGTCTGCAGCGCCGCCTCAAGGTTTGCCAGCTTGATTCTTTCTACGCTTACTACCGGCTGCTCACCAGCAGGGAAGGCCGGGCGGAGCTGGCTCTTCTCCTGGAGAACCTGACCGTCAACGAAACGAGTTTCTTTCGCAATCGTCCGCAACTCGACCTCCTTCAAAAATCGGTTCTTGAAGAGATTCTTCGCAGGAAACAGGAACGCCGCGATTTCACTCTCCGTGTCTGGAGCGCCGGTTGCTCCGCGGGGCAGGAGCCCTACACCGTCGCGATTTTGATCTGTGATGCGCTTGCTTATTACTACTTGCGGAATCCTCTTCCGTTTGAAATGCCTTCGCCCAAGCCTCTCATTCCGCCTCCATGGAAAGTAGAGATCGTTGCTTCGGATATCAGCTATGCCAGCCTCCGCGTCGGCCAGGAAGGCATTTACACGGACCAGCAGATGGAACCCGTGGATTACACCTGCCGGCTCCGCTATTTCGAAAAGTCCGGGGACAAATACACCATCAAGCCGCAGCTCAAAGCGCTCGTCCAGTTCGACTTTCACAACCTGAAAACGGAGTTTTTGCCTCGCCGCAACGACATCATCCTTTGCCGCAACGTCATGATCTATTTCGACGAAGCCGAGCAGAAGCGTCTGGTTGAAAAGTTTTGGCACTGCTTGAACCCGGCTGGGTATCTCTTCGTCGGGCACGCGGAAAGCCTCTTCGGGCTCACCCAGAAATTCCGCATGATCCACGAGAACAACGGCACCGCTTATCAGCGCAACGAGGTCAATTCGTGAGCCGTCCTCCCGAGGATCGCGGCAGCGAGTTGCGCGCTCTCTTCTTTGAGAGCGCGAGCGAACTGCTTCAATCGCTCAACGAGGCGGGCCTCGAACTCGAGGCGCGTCCTGCGGATGAGGAAGTGATCCGCCGCGTCCGGCGCGTGGTGCATACTTTGAAAGGGGATTCCGCAGCCTGTGGTTTCCACAAGCTGAGTGAACTCGCTCACACGCTCGAGGATGTGCTCACGCCGCATATCGCCCAGGCGCGCGGAGCGGAATTCGCTGAACTTGTCCTCGCCGCTGCGGATGGTTTCGGCGCGATGCTTACGGCTTATCAGCGGAGAGTTGATCCCCCCGCCTTGGATGCGCTTCACGCCATGATTCAGCGGCTGCTGGAGACCCCCGCTTCTCCGGGGGATTCCGTCTCCGCCGTATCCCAGTTGCCTGCTCGATTCGCCTGGACGGAATACGAACAGCTCATGATTTCGGAGGCCGTGCACCGCGGCGAAGCCGTTTACAACATCGCTTTGCGCATCGAACCCAATAGTTTGATGCGCGCCGCCGCTTTCCAGCTCATTCGCAATGTTCTTCATGGAAGCGGCACCGTCATCGCTCTCCACCCGGAAGACAATGTCACGGCCGCGTCGGTTGAGATTGTCGAAGCGGCGCTCGCAAGTTCCCAGCCGGAAGAAAGACTAACGCACCGCTGCCGCATTCCTTCGATCGTTTCCGATGTGCGCATCGAACGCGCGGCTACGGCGGAGACTCCCGAGCATGAAATGCTTGGTGATCTGCTGGAAGCCCAAGCGGCGCAGGCTGTCGCTGGTGCATCTGCGAAAAGTGAAAACGCAGGCCAAACCGTTCCGGCGATTTCTCCTTCTGCTGTCACCACCGTGACCGAAAGCACTCTTCGCGTGGATGTCACCCGCATCGATGCCGTGATGAACCTCGTCGGCGAACTGATCATCGGAAAGTCCATGCTCAATCGCACGCTTTCCGAGTTCGACCAAAAGCACGCGCATGACCCCTTGCGTGCGAAGCTTGCGGACGCCATGGCCTTTCAGGCGCGCATCCTCGATGAGCTTCACAAATGCGTTCTGAAGATACGCATGGTGCCCGTCGAGCAGCTCTTCCGGCGTTTTCCGCGCGTCGTTCGCGACGTGGCCAAGCAGTGCGGCAAAGACGTGGCCCTGGAAGTTTCCGGGCAGAATACGGATCTCGATAAAAGCATTCTCGACGCCCTCGCCGAACCACTCATGCACATCGTTCGCAACTCCGTGGACCATGGAATCGAGCCGGCGGATGAGCGCTTGACGGTGGGCAAGCCTGCCCGCGGCACCATTTATCTCAATGCCTTTCATCAGGGCACTCAGGTAGTCATTGAAATTCGCGATGACGGCCGCGGCATCGATCTTGCCCGTCTTCGTGCCAGTGCCGTCGAAAAAGGCATTCTGAAGCCCGAAGAAGCGCAGCGTCTCTCCGAAGCGGAAACTTTGAATCTTGTTTTCGAATCGGGGTTGAGCACTGCGTCCGAAGTTACCGAAGTTTCGGGCCGCGGCATCGGCATGGATGTGGTGCGAACCGTACTGGATCGGCTCAAGGGAACAGTCCAGGTTTCCTCGCAAAAAGGCCATGGCTCGACGTTCCAGCTTCGCGCGCCTCTCACTCTCGCCAGTATTCAAACGCTGCTGTTCCGTGTTGGCGGCCGTCTGTTCGCCGTCCCGCTGTCTTCTGTCGTGGAAATCACCCGGATTTCGAATCACGAGATTCATCGCGTCGACCAGCGCGAGGTGCTTCGTCTCCGCGATCAAATCCTGACTCTGGTTCGTTTGAATCAACTCAGCCGCCTGCAAAGTATCGACACGCAGCCGGCCAAGAAAAAAAGTTTCGTCATCGTCATCGGCGCGGCCGAAAAACGCTTTGGCCTCCTCGTCGACAGCCTGGTTGGCGAAGAAGAGTTGGTCATCAAGGCGCTCCCCGCCGAAATTATCTCGAGTGATTTGGTCAGCGGCGCTTCCATCCTCGGGGATGGCACCGTGGTCCTCATCTTGAATGTTCCTGCAGTTCTTTCACGCCTCTCACGCGCAACCCCGCTGGGAGCGATCGCATGAGCGAACGGATCCGTGTTCTCGTCGTGGATGATTCCGCGCTGATGCGCAAGCTGATTCCGGCGATCCTCGCCCGCGATTCCTCGATTGAAGTCGTCGGGACCGCCATGGACGGCGCATTTGCGCTGAAAAAGATCGAAGAACTGCATCCCGATGTCGTGACCCTGGATCTCGAGATGCCGCGCATGGACGGAATGGAGACCCTGCGCTTGATTATGAAGCGCGCTCCGTTGCCAGTCGTCTTGTTTAGCACCCATTCGAAAGAAGGCGGGTACTCCAC
>JBGQCW010000094.1:0-7264 GCA_041495565.1 Candidatus Acidiferrum sp. | reverse complement strand
CGATCCTCAGCCTCGTCGTCGTGATGCTTTTCATGCTCGTCTACTACCGCCTGTCCGGCGGCAATGCCGTCCTGGCGCTGTTCCTCAACCTGGTCATTCTTCTGGCGTTTCTGGCGATGTCCGGGGCCGTCTTGACGCTGCCCGGCATCGCCGGCGTCATCCTGACCATCGGCATGGGCGTGGATTCCAACGTTCTGGTGTTCGAACGCATTCGCGAAGAGCTTCGCAATGGCAAATCACCGGGGTCCGCCGTGGATGCCGGCTTTAGCAAAGCGTTTCTGACGATTATCGACACGCACGTCACCACGGTAGTTTCGGCCTTCTTCCTGTTCCTCTTCGGAACCGGACCGATCCGCGGCTTCGCGATTACCTTGACGATCGGTCTGATCGCCAACGTCTTCACGGCGATCTATGTGTCGAAGACCATTTTCCAGTATCACCTGGCGAACATGGACCGCCAGGCGGAATTGAGCATCTAAGGTGTACTAGAACTCTCGGGACGTGCGTTCCACTCGAATCCAAACGAGTGGGGAGTGGGTTCACCCGGCGATTTCCTCTACCCTGGGTAGACGGTTTTGCGCCGGGAACATTCCGCAACCCTCTGGAGTCTAAGGAAGGGAAGCAAAATAGGCATGATCGAGCTCTTCAAGCAGCCCAACATCGACTGGATGGGCAAGGCCAAGTATTTCTATGCCTTAAGCGGCATTCTTCTCCTCGCTGGGTGGGCTTCGATTTTCCTGAAGGGCGGTCTCCGCTACGGGATCGACTTTAAAGGCGGCACCAACGTGGATGTGCGATTTGCCCAGCCTCCCAATGAAGACAAGCTCCGCAGCGGCCTCGCCGCGCAAGGGCTTGGCGGCACCGAAGTCCAGCGCATCAGCGACATCGCTACTCCCAATTCCAACGAAGTCGTGATCTTCGTCGAAGGCAAGAGCCAGGACGAAAGGGATCTGGACGCCAGCAGGGTGAAAGTTTTGAACGCCCTGAATGCCACCTATGGCGTGGCAAATTCCGGCAAGGCCGATTTTAATTCCGCCACCCCTTCATCGCTCGCCGCAGTCCTCACCGAGAAAGATCCCTTGATCCTCTCCGTTAACGCCGGCGACCGTTACCAGCAACTTGCCAAGAAACTCCTCGACTATCGCGACAAGAACTCCAACGGTGTGCTCACCAATTTCGGTGATCTTTCGAAGGTCGATGGCCTCACCGCACCGGTCCTCTCCGCGATCAAAGACAGTTATGCGCTCGGCCCTTTCGCGATTCGCAACGTGGAGATCGTCGGCCCCAAGGTTGGCGCCGAGCTCCGCCAGCAGGCGATTTACGTTACCCTCTATGCTTTGGGCGGCATGCTGGTATATATTGCTCTTCGTTTTCAGGGCGGTGCCTCGGTTGGCCAACTGTTCTTCGCGCAGAGTGGATTTATCGGGTTCGTTCTTCGGTTGCTCGATAAAATGGTCTTTGGGTTGGCCGCCGTTCTGGCCGTGTTTCATGACGTGTTGATCACGTTGGGATTTTTCTCGTTGCTGCATTTCGAGATTTCATTGACGGTGATCGCGGCCCTGCTCACGTTGGTGGGATATTCCATGAACGATACGATCGTGATCTTCGACCGCATCCGCGAGAACAACCGTTTGCTGCGCAAGGATTCGTTCGCTGACGTCGTCAACAAGTCCATCAACCAGACTCTCTCGCGAACGATTCTCACCAGCGGTTTGACTTTCCTCACCGTGCTCGTCCTGTTCCTGATGGGCGGCCAGGTGCTTCGTGCTTTCTCCTTTGCTCTGGTGGTGGGGATTGTGGTAGGAACGTATTCCAGTTTTGGTATCGCTGCTCCGCTTGTGGTCGCGTGGAATCATTGGCGCGGCCGTGGCGTTGCGGCAGGCGCCGGACCCGCAGCCGGCAACAAAGCCCGTGGAAGCGAAAACGTCTCCGGACGTCTGGCTCCCGCCGGGAGGAGGTAGGACCCATGTTTGAAGAGATGCTGATTTCGAGTCCGAATCCCAAGAAGACCAACAAACCGTGGACGGTCGTCGTCTCGATGCTCTTTCAGGTTGCTTTCCTCGGCATCCTGATCCTGATCCCGCTGATCTACACCGAGGCGCTTCCTAAGACCATGATGGCGACGATGCTCACTGCGCCTCCGCCTCCGCCTCCGCCACCTCCGCCACCCGCGGCCGCTCAGGTTGTGCACGTCAAGCCGCAGGCCCACTTGATGGATGCCGGCAAACTCATGGCGCCGAAGGTCATCCCCAAGGATGTGAAAATTATTAAGGAAGACGCCGAACCGGATATGGGCGCGGGCATGGCCGGCGGCGTTCCTGGCGGCGTCGCCGGTGGTTCCATGGGCGGCGTGCTCGGCGGCGTCATCGGCGGCATGGGCGGAGCACCACCCCCGCCGAGACCGAGGCAGACCGGTCCGCTGCGTGTCGGCGGTAACGTTCAGGCCGCTCGCATCTTGAATCGCGTTCAGCCCCTCTATCCGCCGCTCGCGCGCCAGACCCGTATCTCGGGCACCGTCCGCCTGCACGCCATCATTGCCAAGGACGGCACGATTCAGCAGTTGGAGGTCGTGTCCGGCCACCCGCTGTTGCAGCAGTCCGCCCTTGATGCTGTGCGTCAGTGGCGCTATCAGCCGACGCTTCTCAATGGCGATCCGGTCGAGGTCGACACGACGATTGACGTTATTTTCTCTCTCAACCAGTAGTGCGGTTTGGCGTGCCGGTCGTGGGACAGACGCGCCAGTCCGGGTAGCAGGTCAGCAAACACTCTTGTCGGCTCCCCGATGAAGTCGGGGCGTCACTTGAAACTTAAGGAGCAAACGAATGGTAGCTACTTTGTACGTTTATTCAGCCTTGATGCTGCAAGAGCCGACCACCAGTTGGGACTTGCGCAGCATGTTGCACTCGATGAGCACTCTGGCGCTTGCCGTGGTGGTTATTCTGTTCGTCCTTTCCATCTATTCCTTCGGCGTGATGATTGACCGTGCGCTGATGTACAGCGCGGCTCGCAAGCAGTCGCGTGTCTTCGTGCAGCAGGTTGCCGGCGCCCTCAAGGACGGCAAGCTCGACGAAGCCATCGCCATTGCCGAGCGCAACAAGAAGAGCCACATCGCCAAGGTCGTCGCGACGGGTCTCTCCGAGTTCCAATCCGCCTCACAGCAAGTCTCGGACTCCGACGTCATTGACGCCGCCAAGCGCGGTCTCGAACGCTCCGTCGCCATCGTCCACGCGGAAATGAAGCGCGGCCTTTCGGCCCTCGCCACCATCGGTTCCACCGCGCCGTTCGTCGGTCTCTTCGGCACCGTCGTCGGCATCTTGAACGCTTTTAAGGGCATCGAGACGCAAAAAGCGACGGGTCTCTCGGCTGTCGCCGGCGGTATCGCCGAAGCGCTCGTGACCACCGCCTTCGGTCTCCTCGTCGCCGTCCCTGCCGTCTGGGCCTACAACTATTTCACCAACAAAGTGGAAGCCTTCGACGTCGAGATGGACAATTCTTCGATGGAGCTCATCAACTACTTCATCCTGCGCCGCGGCGCCAAGAAGTAGCCGGCCATGGCCTACAAGCCACAAGCCGGTGCCCAGATGGCGTCCCCCAACGTCATTCCCATGGCCGACATCATGCTCGTGCTGCTGATCATCTTCATGGTGGTCACGCCCATGTTGCAGAAGACTCATCAGGTGGACTTGGCGCGGACCGACTATGCCCACGAAATGAAAGCTGCGGATAAGGATGATGCCATCGTCATAGCCATCACTAGCGACGGCACAATCTACCTTGGCAACACGCGGGTAAACAAGGAAGATCTCACCGGCCAAATCAAGGATCATATCTCCACACGACTGGACAAGACCGTTTACGTCAAGAGCGATGCGCGCGCCAAGTACGGCCGCGTCGTCGAGATTGTCGATGAGATCCGCTCTGCCGGTGTCGATCAGCTCGGTCTGCTCACCGAGAAGAACCAAAAAGCATCAGCTGCTCCTCCTCCGCCACCCGCGGATTGAGGACCGTACTTTCCGTTTGTGCCGTTCGTTTGCTGATTTTTTAAGGCCGCGCCGGATCCCACCCGGCGCGGTTTCATGGCCTGCGGAGGCGCTCTACCTCAGGCTTATAGGAGACTCGCTATGGGGATGGATGTAGGAGGAGAAGCTGGCGGATCGATGGCCACGCCCAACGTGGTCCCGTTGATCGACATTCTGCTCGTGCTGATCATCATTTTCATGGTCATCACGCCGCTCACGCCCAAGGGCCTGGACACGCTCGTTCCTCAGCCCTCGCCGAACCAGCAGCAGAACGTGGAACTCGAGAACAAGACCGTCGTCGTCCAGATTGCCAAGAACGGCAAACTCAAGATCAATAACGAAGACACCACCTGGGAAGGTCTTGGCCCGCGCATGGAGCAGATCTTCAAGGAGCGCGCCGAGAAAATTGCTTTTGTCAAAGGCGACAACGATGTACTGTTCATGGACGTCGCGCGCGCTATCGACGTCATGCGCGGCGCGGGCATCGACAAGATCGGCTTGATCACCGCAAAACTCGAAGCCGGTCAATAGTTTTTCGCAGCGTCACCGTTTACGGTGGCGGCAGTGGATGTGAGAGTCCTCCTCGCGGGGCATTTGCTCCCGGACGTTAACCGCTTTGCGGTTGGCGTAAAACGAGGTGACTCATGGGAATGATGGTTGGCGGGAAGCGCGGTACGGTCCCGGAAATGAACGTTGTTCCGCTGATCGATATCCTGCTGGTGCTCCTGGTGATTTTTATGATCATCCCGGTGCACTCCAAGGGTCTGGATGCGTTGGTTCCCCGGCAAGCAACGTCTGAAGACCAGGTAATTCGGCCGGAAGAAGTGGTTGTTGTTCAGGTGCTGGCGAACGGGACGCTGCGGATCAACCAGGAGCCGGTGGCTTGGGAAGCGCTCAGTGGCCGGCTTCAGGAAGTTTTCAAGATGCGCGCCAGCCGCACGGCTTTTATTCGCGGCGACGGGCCGGTCGAATTTGGTGTGGTGGCCAAAGTGATCGACGTCATGCGCACCTCGGGAATTGCGTCAGTTGGCCTGCTGACGCCGGATCTGGATAAGGGCCTCTGAACAGTTTGGAATTGCCCCTCGCAGGGCGGATGTAAAATCCTGGCGCTACCCTCCGGTAAACGGTGGGCACGCACAGCAGGGATGGATGCTTCGATGACTTATGCTTCATCGGTGTCACGCGCAACCTCAACTTCGTCGGGATCATCTTCAACTGGGACCGCATCGCGATTGACTCGTTTCGCTCGCCGGGTCGCGGCCCTTGCGGCGCTCTTGATCCTCGTCGCGGGCGTTTCGGGCTGCAGCAAGCTGAAGGCCCGCGACCTTCTCAATAAAGGTGTCGCTGCTTTCAAGAACGGCCTGTACGACGCGGCCATTGAGGACTTCAAGCAGGCCAAGGACCTCGATCCCGGTCTGATGAACGCCCGCCTCTACCTGGCGACTGCCTATGCCAGCCAGTACATTCCCGGTGCACCCTCGGACCAGAACGTGCGCCTCGGCACTCAGGCTGTGAATGAGTTCAAGGAAGTTCTGCAAATCGAACCCACCAATATTAGTGCCATCGATGGCATCGGCTCCATCATTTTCCAGATGGCCGGCCAGCCCTATGACCCCAAGAAATTCGAAGAATCAAAAAGTTACCACCAGAAGCACATCGATCTGCGGCCCAATGATCCCGAACCGTACTACTGGATCGGTGTCATTGACTGGACGCTGGCGTTCCGCGCCAATGGCGAGTTGCGCGCCGAGTACAACAGGAACAACATCAAGAAGCAGGTCAAGGATACCGACCCGCTTCCCGCTTCTGTCCGTGCGGACTACACCGCCAAGTTCGGCGCAATGGTCGAGGAGGGCATCACCGACCTCCAGAAAGCCATTCAGGTCCGCCCCGACTACGACGATGCCATGGCCTATCTAAACCTTCTCTATCGCCGCAAAGCCGATATGGTGGAGTCTGCCGACGAACGCGCCAGCCTGCAGAAACAGGCGGACGACTTGATTGACAAGGTCAAGGAGATCAAGCAGAAGCGCGCCGAGCAGCCCCAACCGCCGTCCTGATCCCCGGCCTCAAAAAGCTTCTATTCCATCGATTTATCTCCAAGGGCGTCCCGCTGGGACGCCCTCTTTTTTTTGGCATTCATTTGCCGCCTCTCATTCTTCTCGGCACAACACCACCTTACTGCCAATATCCTCGTGTCGAAGCTGGCAAACTCCTTGCGTTTCGTGTCGCGCTGCGCCAGCGCTGGAGGTTGCGGGATAAAAACCCAAGGTGGCGCATCACGATGTACAATGCCGCCCGTTCGGACGCCAAGACGGAAATATGGATTCAATTCTTTTTGGAAGGATGCAGGGATGACGAACTTTGCGACACTGCTTCTTGTGGCCACGGCAAAATCGCATATCACCGGCATCGACTGGCTGGTGATCGGGGTCTACTTCAGCATTCTTCTCTGCGTGGCCTGGTGGGTGGTCCGCAGAGCAAAGGACTCCGCCGCGGATTACTTCCTCGCCGGGCGCAACCTCAGCTGGTGGATTATCGGCGCATCGATCTTTGCCTCCAACATCGGATCGGAGCATGTGGTGGGGCTGGCCGGCGCTGGCGCGACCAGTGGCGTCGCGCTCGCGCACTATGAATTGCACGCGTGGGCCCTCTTGGTTTTGGGATGGGTATTCGTGCCCTTCTATATGCGCTCGATGGTTTTCACGATGCCGGAATTCCTGGAGCGGCGTTTCAGCACAAATTCGCGCTACGTTCTTTCCATCGTCTCGCTCATCACCTTCATCGTCTCGAAGATTGCCGTGGGCATCTTTGCCGGCGGCGTGGTCTTCGGCACGCTGCTGCCCGAGCTGCGCTTGCACATCGGCGGAGTGGAAATTGACAGCTTCTGGATTGGCTCCGTGCTCGTCATCGCGCTCACCGGGCTGTACACGGTTTTGGGCGGCATGCGCGCCGTGGCTTACAACGACGCGGTCCAGGTCCTTGTCCTGATCCTGGGTTCGGCCTCGTTGACGTTCTACGGCCTGCACCAACTGGGCGGCTGGAGCGAGCTGCGCCATTGGTGCGGCTCGGACATGTTCAATCTTTGGAAGCCGCTGATCCCCCCGGGCGTGCAGGGCACGTGGTCCCCGGTGATCGAGACGAATGCCGCCGGGCACGTCATAAAGCAAGCCTGGTATTTCAACGACTATTTCCCCTGGCTGGGCATGCTCTTTTGCGCGCCCATCATCGGCCTGTGGTACTGG